>BADC01000502.1 GCA_000333435.1 Corynebacterium-like bacterium B27
TGCCACGGAAATAACCTCTGTATCTGTTCGGATGAGTGCGGTGCGATGCTCCGCTACGGCCGGGCCGCGGATGGAGCCACTCGCTGATCGCACCCGACGAAATCACGTGGATGCGTAAGCCAACAGGCAACATTACCAGTTCTCGAGCGCCCGAACAATCCGAACGGCGGTCCGAAGCTCCCGAACCCACAACCCGGGCAGTACCGTAGAAGCCTATGCCCCGTCTCGCCTCCCACACCGACGCGGTGCCGCCCTCCGGCATCCGTCGCATCTTCGAGCTGGCCCAGTCGCTCGACGACGTCACGTACCTCCTCTTCGGCGAACCCGACGTGCCCGCCGAGCCCGCCGTGCTGGCGGCGGGCGCCCAGGCCTGGCAGGCCGGCGACGCCCGCTACACGCCGAACGGCGGCATCGCCCCGCTCCGCGACGCGATCGTGCGCACGGTGGCCGAGCGCAACGGCATCCGCACCGACCCCGAACGGGTCTGGGTGACCAACGGCGCCACGCAGGCCCTCCACCTCGCGATGAGCCTCGTGCTCGATCCGGGCGACGAGATCCTCGTGCCCGACCCGGGCTACACGACTTTCACCATGAACGCGCACCTGCTCTCGGCGACGCCGGTGCCCTACCCCCTCCGGCCCGAGAACGCGTTCGTGCCCGACCTCGCCGAGCTCGCCCGACTCGTCACCGACCGCACCCGCGCCCTCATCGTCAACTCGCCCTCGAACCCGCTCGGCGCCGTCTTCGACCGCGCGACCCTGCAGGGCCTCCTCGACTTCGCCCGCGAGCACGACCTCTGGGTGATCAGCGACGAGGTCTACGAGCGCTTCACCTACAGCATTCCGCACGTCAGCATGGCGAGTCTCGACGCAGCCGACGACCGCGTGTTCACGGTGTTCTCGGCCTCGAAGACCTACGCGCTCACCGGCGCCCGGGTGGGCTGGCTGCTCACCCCGCCGGGCTTCACGCCGCTCCTCCGTTCGGCGCAGGAGGCGATGATCAGCTGCATCAACACCCCCGCGCAACGGGCGGTGGTCGCGGCGCTGACCGGTTCGCAGCAGGGGGTGACGGATGCCTCCGCCCACTACCGCGAGAACCTCGCCGCGGCCACGGCGGTGCTGCGGGAGCGCGGCATCCGCTACCTCGAGCCGGCCGGAGCGTTCTACCTGTGGGTCGACGTCTCGTACGCCACCGACGGTGACGTGGCGGCCTGGGCCGAGCGCTTCCTGCTCGAGCAGCGGGTGGCCGTGGCGCCGGGCAGCGCGTTCGGGCGCATGGGCGAGGGCTGGGTGCGCCTGTGCGTCGCCGCCGCCCGTGACGACCTGCTCACCGGCGTCGGGCGGCTCCCCGCCCCAGCGGGAGCCGGTCCGGCGGCCGACGGCGGCGCGGCCTCAGATGCCGGCCCCGCCATCGTCATCCGCCCGATCCGCCCCGACGATATCGCGCTCGCCGGCGAGCAACGGCACGCGGCCTACGCCCACGACTTCGCGATCGGCGGCGCTTATGCCGAGGAGGTGCGCTCCGTCGGCACGCACGTCGAGTCGGCCGAGGTGTGGGTGGCGGTCGATGCCACGACCGGCGCCGTGCTCGGCTCGGTCACGCTGCCGCGACCGGGCGAATCCCTCACCGGGCTCGCGCGCGAGGGCGAGCTCGAATTCCGCCTGCTCGCGGTCGACCCGGCCGCCCGTGGTCGCGGCATCGGCTGCCGTCTCACCGAATTCGTGCTGGAGACCGCCCGCGCTCGCGGGGCGACCCGCGTCGTGATGAACAGCGGCACCGCCATGACCACGGCGCACCAGCTCTACGAGTCGATGGGCTTCACCCGCATGCCCGACCGCGAGAACCCGCCCGGCATCGAGCCGTCCCGCGCCTACGGACGGGAGCTCTGATGCGCATCGCCGTCATCGGCGCCGGCGCGGTCGGTGGCGTGATCGCCGCTCTCGCCGATCGCGCGGGCCACGACGTGACCGTGACCGCGCGGGGCCCCCAACTCGACGCGATCCGCGCCGGCGGGCTGCACCTCTCGGGTCACTGGGGCGACCACCGGGCGCGGCCCCGCGCATCCGCTGTGCTCGACGAACGTCCTGAACTCGCCGTGCTGACCGTGAAAGCACAGGATGCCCGGGCCGCGCTCGACGCGAACGCCGCGTTCCTCGGCGGCGTCCCCGTCGTGGTGGTGCAGAACGGTCTCGGCGGGGCGGAGGCGGCGGCGGCCGCACTGCCCACGTCGCCCGTGGTGGGCGGACTCGCCCTGTTCGCGGCCTCATACCTCTCGCCGGGCGAGGTGGCCATCACGACCCCGGCCACCACGTACCTCGGCATCCCCGCCCGCCCTGCTCCCACGGCCGGCAGCGGCGGTACTCCCGACGCCGCCGCGGCGCTCGCGCTCGCGAGCTCCGTGCTCGGCGGGTTCCTGCCGGTCAAGACCACCGCGAACTTCGCCGGCGGCCAGTGGACCAAGCTGATCGTCAACCAGATCAACGCCCTGCCGGCCATCACCGGGCTCTCGGTGCAGGAGACGATCGCCGACGCGCGGCTGCGGGCCGTGCTCACCGCCAGCATGCGCGAGGCGGTCGCCGTGGCCCGGGCCCGTGGGGTGCACTTCGAGACACTGCTCGGTCTCAGTGACCCGCTGCTCCGCGTCTTCGCCGCCGCCCCGCGCGCGCTCGCCCAGCTGCTGCCCCGGCTGATGTCCCGCCGGATCGGCGCGACGCCGAACCCCGGGTCGACGCTGCAGAGCATCCGTCGCGGTCAGCGCACCGAGATCGACCACCTCAACGGCGCCGTCGTCGAAGCGGCGCGCGAGGTGCACCTCGACGCCCCGGTCAACGCCCGGTTGGTCGGCCTCGTGCATCGGGTCGAGGCGGAAGGGGACTTCCTCACCCCCGCCGAGGTCGCGCGCGCCATCCCCGTCTGACGCCGCCCGTCAGCTCCCGAGGTACGCGCCCGACCGCAGCTCGTCCACGAGCGCGGGCCCGTTCGGCTCCCACCCCAGATCGATGCGGGCCGCCGAGCCGGTGGCCTGCTGGTCGAGCAGCAGCGCGTCGGCGAAAGCCGCCGAGCCCAGCCGCTCCCGCGTCTCCTCGACCGACGACGGAGCCACCCGCCCGTCGAGCCCGGCCGCCGTCGCCGCCGCCTCGCCGAGCTCCCGCACGGTCGGGTTCTGTCCGCTCGCCCCGATGTAGTAAGAACCGGGCGACGCGAGGTCGAAGGTCAGCAGGTACAGCTCGGCGAGGTCGTCGACGTGCACCGTCGTCCAGTGCTGCTCGCCGGAGCCGATGAGCGAGAGGGCCGGCGCGACCCCCGACCCGCGCGGCGCATCCTGGATCAGCGACGGGATGCCCTGGCCCCGCCCGAACACGATCGCGGGCGCGATGATCGTCGTCTTGATGCCGGCCGCCGAGCGCACCCGCGCCTCGATGGGCACCCGCCACGCCGTCAGCTCCGGCGGGTTCAGCGGCGAGCGCTCGGTGATCGCATCGCCGGAGCCGAACACCCAGATGCCGCCCGTGTGCACGTAGGGCTTGTCGCTGCCCTCGAGCCCGGCGAACGCTGCCGAGACGAAGGCGTCGTCGGCGGCCGCGGCGTCGGAATCGGCGGCGAGGTGGATGACGCCGTCGCTCTCGATGGCGAGGTGCGTGACGAGCTCGCGGTCGGTGACGCTGCCGAGCACCGCCCGGGCGCCCGTCGCCTCGACCTCAGGGATCGCGTCGGGGCGCCGCACGAGGGCGACGACGTCGCGCCCCTGCTCGCGGAGGTGACGGAGGACGGTTGAGCCGATGAAACCGGTCGCGCCGGTGAGGAGGATAGCCATACCCCAATTCAACCGCTCGATCCGTCTTCCATGCCCGACATGGCAGAATAGGTCGTCCCCTCTTTCCGGTTGCAGGCCGGCGTGGCGACCCAGACGATCAAGAGGAATGCGTGAGCCCCACAGCCCTGAAGGCACTCGAACCGGCCTCCACCGACCCCGCGTTCATCCGCAATTTCTGCATCATCGCGCACATCGACCACGGCAAGTCCACTCTGGCCGACCGGATGCTCGGCATCACCGGTGTCGTCAGCGACCGCGACATGCGCGCGCAGTACCTCGACCGCATGGACATCGAGCGTGAGCGCGGCATCACCATCAAGAGCCAGGCGGTGCGGATGCCGTGGCGCCTCGGCGACCAGACCTACGCCCTCAACATGATCGACACCCCCGGGCACGTCGACTTCACCTACGAGGTGAGCCGCAGCCTCGCCGCCTGCGAGGGCGCCATCCTGCTGGTCGACGCCGCACAGGGCATCGAGGCCCAGACCCTGGCGAACCTCTACCTCGCGCTCGAGAACGACCTCACGATCATCCCGGTGCTCAACAAGATCGACCTCCCGGCGGCCGATCCCGACAAGTACGCGAAGGAGCTCGCGAGCCTCATCGGCGGCAGCCCCGACGACGTGCTGCGGGTCTCCGGCAAGACCGGGCTCGGCGTCGAGGCCCTGCTCGACCGCGTCACCGAGCTCATCCCCGCGCCGGTCGGCGACCTCGCGGCGCCGGCCCGCGCCATGATCTTCGACTCCGTCTACGACGCGTACCGCGGCGTGGTCACCTACGTGCGCATGATCGACGGCAAGCTGAGCCCGCGCGAGCGCATCCAGATGATGTCGACGAGGGCCACCCACGAGATCCTCGAGATCGGCGTCTCGAGCCCCGAGCCGACGCCGTCGAAGGGCCTGGCGGTCGGCGAGGTGGGCTACCTCATCACGGGCGTGAAGGATGTGCGCCAGTCGAAGGTGGGCGACACCGTCACCAGCGCCGCGAAGCCCGCGACCGAGGCGCTGCCCGGCTACACCGAACCGCTGCCGATGGTGTTCTCGGGCCTGTACCCGCTCGACGGCACCGACTACCCGGCGCTCCGCGAGGCGCTCGACAAGCTGAAGCTCAGCGACGCCGCCCTCGTGTACGAGCCCGAGACATCCGTGGCTCTCGGCTTCGGCTTCCGCTGCGGGTTCTTGGGGCTGCTGCACCTCGAGATCATCTCCGAGCGCCTCGAGCGCGAGTTCGGCCTCGACCTCATCGCCACCGCGCCCAGCGTGATCTACGAGGTGACGACCGAAGACAAGAAGACCATCACGGTCACCAACCCCAGCGAGTTCCCGGGCGGCAAGATCTCGAGCGTCAAGGAGCCGGTCGTGAACGCGGCGATCCTTGCGCCGAAGGACTACGTGGGCGTCATCATGGAGCTCTGCCAGAGCCGGCGCGGCACCCTGCAGGGCATGGAGTTCCTCGGCGAAGACCGGGTGGAGATCAAGTACACGATGCCGCTCGGCGAGATCGTGTTCGACTTCTTCGACAACCTCAAGTCGAAGACCGCCGGCTACGCGTCGCTCGACTACGAGCCCGCCGGCGAGGCGGAGGCCGATCTGGTGAAGGTCGACATCCTGCTGCAGGGCGAGCAGGTGGACGCGTTCAGCGCCATCGTGCACCGCGACAAGGCCTACGCCTACGGGGTGCTGATGACGGGGCGCCTCCGCGAACTCATCCCGCGTCAGCAGTTCGAGGTGCCGATCCAGGCGGCGATCGGCGCCCGCATCATCGCGCGCGAGTCGATCCGTGCCATGCGCAAGGACGTTCTCGCCAAGTGCTACGGCGGTGACATCACCCGCAAGCGCAAGCTGCTCGAGAAGCAGAAAGAGGGCAAGAAGCGCATGAAGATGGTGGGCCGGGTCGAGGTGCCCCAGGAGGCCTTCATCGCGGCCCTCTCGGGCGACACCGAGAAGAAGGACAAGAAGTGACCGTGGCCGATGCGCTGCCCGCCGCCGCTCCGCGCGATGCACCGCTCAGCTACGCGGCCGTCGGTGCGACCCAGGCGCCCGACCTGCTCTACTACCCGCCGAAGGGCTTCCGGCCGATGGAGCGCCAGGCGCGCATCGGCTCCGGTGCGGCCCGCTTCGAGACCGCGAGCGCGAAGCTCATGGCGTGGGGTGTGCAGCGCGGTTCGGGGCTGACGGTCGACGACATCCGGATGCCCGCCCCCACCGACACCGACTACGCCGGCCTCGTCTACGACGCCGCCGGCACGCCCGTCCGCCCGCGCAGCGCCGACGCCGAGCAGGCCTACGGCGAAGACGGCACCCCGCTCGTCACACCGGGGATGACGGCGGTCGTGGGCATCCGTCTGCTCGGGCGCACCGTGGCCGCGCCCGTGCGGGTGGTCTACCTCCTCGACGAGCCCGGTCGCCGCGGCTTCGCCTACGGCACCCTGCCCGGCCACCCCGAGTCGGGCGAGGAGCTCTTCGCCGTCGAACACCGCAGCGACGACTCGGTCTGGGTCGTGGTGCGCGCCTTCTCCCGGCCGTCGTCGTGGCTGTACTGGCTGGGCTACCCCGTGCTCCGGGTGATGCAGGAGCACGCCACCCGCCGGTACCTGCGCTCGCTGTCGCCCGCGCGGGGCGTCTAGGGTCATGCCCTCCACTCTCCCGCTGGGAGATCCGGCGCCGGTCGACGGGCTGCTGCCTGCACCGGCGGCCGAAGGTGCCGACGCCGGTGCTGACGCGCCCCGCGACTTCGGGCTCTACGTGCACGTGCCGTTCTGCCGTGTGCGCTGCGGCTACTGCGACTTCAACACCTACACGGCCACCGAGCTCCGCGGCGTGCGGCAGTCGGACTACGCGAGCCAGGCCATCGCCGAGATGCGGTTCGCCGCGGGGGTGCTCGACGCATCCGGCCAGCCGGCTCGCCCGCTGGCACCCGTGTTCTTCGGCGGCGGCACACCCACCCTGCTCCCCGCCGGGCAGCTCGTGGCGATGCTCGCCGCCGCCCGCGACACCTGGGGCATCGCCCCGGGAGCCGAGGTCACCACCGAGGCCAACCCCGACTCGGTCGACGCCTCCTACCTCCGGACGCTCGCTGATGCCGGTTTCACCCGGGTGAGCTTCGGCATGCAGTCGGCGGTGCCGCACGTGCTCGCCACCCTCGAACGCACGCACGACCCCGAGCGCATCCCGGATGTGGTGCGCTGGGCCAAGGACGCCGGTCTCGACGTCAGCCTCGACCTCATCTACGGCACCCCGGGCGAGAGCCTCGAGGACTGGCAGCGGTCGATCGACGCGGTGCTGGCCGAACGGCCCGACCACATCTCGGCCTACGCGCTCATCGTGGAGGAGGGGACGAAGCTCGCCCGCCAGATCCGGTCCGGACAGGTGGCCGTGCCCTCCGACGACCTGCAGGCCGACATGTACGAGCGGGCGGATGCCGCGTTCGGGGCCGCAGGCTACGAGTGGTACGAGGTGAGCAACTGGGCCCGCGACGCGGAGCACCGCTCGCGCCACAACCTCGGCTACTGGGTGGGCAACGACTGGTGGGGCATCGGCCCGGGGTCGCACAGCTACGTCGGCGACACCCGATGGTGGAACGTGAAGCACCCGGCGGCGTACGCGCAGCGCATCGCGGCGGGGGAGTCGCCCGCGGCCGGCCGCGAGACGATCGGTGCGGATGCGCGCGAGCTCGAGCGCATCCTCCTCCTCACCCGCGTGCGCGGCGCTCTGCACCTGCGCACGCTCGCGCCCGAGGCGCGTCCCGCCGTGGCCGCTCTCATCGCCGAGGGTCTCATCGACGGCCCGGCAGCCCTCCGCGGCACCCTCGAGCTCACCCTGCAGGGCCGGCTCCTCGCCGACGCGGTCTGAGACGACGGATGGTTGACCGCGACCTCCCGGTGCGTCTGCACGGCACCCATCTCGGCGAACTGACCGCCGACCGCGCCGGAAGGGCCGTGTTCCGCTGGTCGCCCGAGGCCGAAGAGCGCTGGGGCCTGAACTCGGCCGCGCTCAGCCGCTCACTCCGGGTCGGCTTCTCGTCGCCGGCTCAGACGGCGTCGTTCTTCG
>BADC01000501.1 GCA_000333435.1 Corynebacterium-like bacterium B27
AGTGGTCCACGCCGCCCGCGGCCAGAACGGAACGCTCGGCGACTACCACTGGGACGTGCTGTGGCCCCGCGCCGGAACCGGGCTCTCGGGCAACGACGCGAGCGTCACGATGCTGTTCACCGGTCCGCTGCGGGCGTTGTTCCTCGGCGACCTGGGCGAGCAGGCTCAGGATGCGGTGCGTGCGGCGAACCAGATCACTCCGGTCGACGTCGTGAAGGTCGCGCACCACGGCAGCGCCGACCAGAGCGAGCGCCTCTACGGCGACCTCCACGCCCCCATCGCCCTCATCTCGGTCGGCGCCGACAACAGCTACGGCCACCCCACCGACCGACTCCTCGGTATCCTCGGCCGCGTCGGAAGCCGCCCCTTCCGCACCGACCTCGAGGGCCTCGTCGTCGTCTCCGGCACCTCTGCCGCACCCACCGTCTGGACCGAGAACCGTGCCCCACCCAGGGGAGACCGTGTCGGTGGGGGCGGATAGGCTGAGGAGGCATCGACGGGAAGGTGAGCATGGCAGTCGCGCGCGGCAGAGCTACGGCCAAACCGGCCGCCAAGGTGGCGATTCCGCAGCTGGAGTGGAATCAGGTACGTCCGGCGGCGGTCGTGCTGGTCACCGGCGCCGAGACCTTTCTGGCCGAGCGCGCCATCCGTCAGCTGCGCGACCTGTTGAAGGCCGAAGACCCGAGCCTCGAGGTCACCGACGTCGACGCCGCGTCGTACGTGCCGGGGGAGCTGCTCTCGCTCGCGAGCCCGTCGCTGTTCGGCGAGCCCCGCCTCATCCGCGTCGCCGCGGTGGAGAAATGCACCGACGCCTTCATCGAGGATGCGATCGCCTATCTCGGCTACCCGGCCGACGACACCTATCTGGTGCTGCGCCACGGTGGCGGGGTGCGCGGCAAGAAGCTGCTCGAGGCGATCCGCGCGGCGTCGGGCGTCGCCATCGAGGTCGTGTGCGCCGAGATCAAGCGGGATGCCGACCGGTACGAGTTCGCCTCGGCCGAGTTCCGGGCAGCGGGCAAGCGCGCCACCCCGGGGGCGATCCGCGCGCTGGTGTCGGCGTTCTCCGACGACCTCGCGGAGCTCTCGGCCGCGTGCGCTCAGCTGGTCTCCGACACGGCGGAAGAGATCACCGAGGTCACCGTCGAGCGGTACTACGCCGGGCGAGTCGAGACCAACGCCTTCGCGGTGGCGGATTCGGCGATCGCGGGCAACTACGGCGACTCGCTCGCGCTGCTCCGCCACGCCCTCGCCTCGGGCGCCGACCCGGTGCCCATCGTGGCGGCGTTCGCGATGAAGCTGCGCACCATGGCGAAGGTGCTCGGCACCCGTGGTGCCTCCGGGCAGCTGGCCGGCCAGCTCGGCATGGCGCCGTGGCAGGTCGACCGCGCTCGCCGTGACCTCGCCGGCTGGTCGAGCGAGGGCCTCGGCCGCAGCATCCAGGTGCTCGCCGAGACCGACGAGAACGTCAAGGGCGCCGCCCGCGACCCCGTCTACGCCCTCGAGCACATGATCAGCGTCGTCTCCTCCCGCGGCACCCTCTAACCCCGCCCCCCGCCGGCCCCACCCGGCGCCCCCTGCCGGGCGGCCCACCTGCCCGGCGGCCGCACCCGCCCCCCGCCCGGCGGCCCCACCCGCCTCTTCCCCCACCCCAGCGCCGCGGTGCCCTGGAACGACGGAGTCCACCGGCAGGTTCGGGCTGTGGCTCCGTCGCTGCCCTCCGATGGCGCACAACTCCGTCGTTACGGGCGCCGTTCGGGAGCCGGGCGCACGAAAAAGGGCCCCGCCGAAGCGGGGCCCGATGCTGTGCGGCGCAGGATCAGAGCGCGGCGACCTGCTTGGCGATGGCCGACTTGCGGTTCGCCGCCTGGTTCTTGTGGA
>BADC01000500.1 GCA_000333435.1 Corynebacterium-like bacterium B27
GGTGGCGGGCTCTGAGCTCGCCGACGGGCGGCGGCTGCGCTTCCCGCCCGCGGTGGGCATCGCGACGGTCACGGGGGCACCGGACACGGTGCAGACGGCGCTGACGGACCTCCGGGGTCTCATGACGGACGCCGAATGGGCGAAGATGGACACACTGGGTCCGGTGCCGGCCGACGACGGTACCGTGCGCGCGATCGTGCGGTTCGATTACGCGGTGGGCGCATCCGTCGCCCGTCACCTGCGGGCGCTGGTCGTGAAGAATGCGACCAGCCGCCGGGCCAAGGCCGGGCGCACCGGGTTCCGCCCACCACAGACCCTGCGGGTGCGGTTCGACGATTCGGAGATCATGGAATGAGACTCGTGTTCGCGGGCACCCCCGCCGTGGCGGTGCCGAGCCTCGAAACCCTGGCCGCACGCCACGAGGTCGTGGCGGTGATCACCCGGGCCGACGCCCCGCTCGGCCGCAAGCGCGTGCTCACGCCGTCTCCGGTGGCGGTCGCGGCCACGGCGCTCGGGGTGCCGGTGATCAAGGCGAACCGGCTCGACGAGGAGGTGACCTCGCAGGTCGCCGCGCTGTCGCCCGACCTGGGCGTGATCGTGGCCTACGGCGGACTCGTGCGGGAGCCGCTGCTCAGCACCCCGGCGCGGGGCTGGATCAACCTGCACTTCTCGTTGCTGCCCCGCTGGCGCGGTGCCGCGCCGGTGCAGTGGGCGGTCATCTCGGGCGACAACACGACCGGCGCCACCGTGTTCCAGCTGCAGCCCGGGCTCGACGACGGGCCCGTCTGGTCGACCTCCACCACCCCGATCGCGCCGCACGAGACATCCGGGAACCTGCTGGGGCGCCTGGCCGATTCGGGCGCCGAGCAGCTCGCCGACACCGTCGACGCCATCGCGGCCGGAGCGTCGCCGCGGGAGCAGTCGGGCGAGATCACGCTGGCACCCAAGCTCGGCATCGACGATGCCCGGCTCGACTTCAGTCAGCCGCTCGAGGTGGTGTACGCGCGGTTGCGCGGGGTGACGCCTGAGCCGGGAGCGTTCACCGAGATCGACGGGGTGCGGGTGAAGGTGCTCGAGGCGGCGCCGGCGCGCGACCGGGCGCGCCTCGATCCGGGCGTCGTGGAGGCCGCGGGGCGGCACGTCTACGTGGGCACCGGCGGTGCGCCGCTGGAGCTGGTGACCGTGCATCCGGCGGGGAAGAAGCCGATGCCGGCGGCCGACTGGTGGCGCGGAGCGGGAGCGGAACGGATGGTGGCACGATGAGCGGCGGCGCGGATGCCGGGGGCGGCCGGCGCGACGCGAGAGCCGGCGGGCGACGCGACGCGGGATCGGGCGGTGGCGCCGGGCGTCGCGGGCCGCANCGGCGGAAACCG
>BADC01000499.1 GCA_000333435.1 Corynebacterium-like bacterium B27
CGACCCCGAAACCGGGGGCGGCGCGCGGCGCCATCGCACGGCCCGAGCTTCAGCGCACCGGTACGGTCATCGTGTCGACCGAGCGCCGGCGCCGGGCGGAGGATGACACGCTGGCGCACGGCGAGACGGTGATGCGCTCGCTCATGGCGGCGACTGCGGCGCTGATCGGCGAGGTCGGAACGGTGGTGTCGAAAGGTGGCATCACCTCGGCCGAGGTGGCGCGGCTCGGCTTCGGTGCCTCGCGCGCCCGGGTGCGCGGCCAGGTCGCGGCGGGCATCTCGGTCTGGGACCTGGCGGGCCGGGGCGGCACCGGGGTTCAGGTCGTCGTCCCGGGCAACGTGGGCGGCCGTGAGACGCTCGTCGACGTGCTGTCGGCGCTCGGACGTGGCGGGGAGACGAGGGAGCAGTCATGCGGGTAGCGATCACCGGTGGGGCCGGATTCCTCGGCGCGGAACTGGCGCGGCGCATCCTCGCGGCCGGGCGGCTGTCGCCGGCCGGCGCGCCACCGGCCGAGCTCGGCGAACTGGTGCTGCTCGACCTCGTCGAGCCGCCCGCCGACCTCCTCGCCGACCCGCGCGTGCGTGCGCTCGTCGGTGACCTGGACGCGCTCACCGCGAACCTCGGGCCGGTCGACCTCGTCTTCCACCTCGCCGGCGTGGTCAGCAGCGCCGCCGAGAGCGACTTCGACCTCGGGATGCGCACCAACCTCGACACCTTGCGCGGGCTGCTCGAAACCCTCCGCCGCCAGGAGGGCGCGCCCGTTCTCGTCTTCACCAGTTCGCTCGCGGTGTTCGGCAGCGATCCGGCGCTCGGCCCGATCGGCACCGTCGACGACGACACGCTGCCGCGACCGCAGTCGAGCTACGGCGTGCAGAAGTTCATCGGCGAACAGCTGGTCGCCGACTACACCCGCAAGGGCTTCCTGCGCGGCCGGAGCGTCCGGCTGATGACCGTGGCGGTTCGGCCCGGCCGGCCGAACGCCGCGGCCTCGAGTTTCATCTCGAGCATCATCCGGGAGCCGCTCGCCGGCCTCCGCGCCGTGTGCCCGGTGCCGCCGGAGACGCCGATCGCCGTGTCGTCCCCCCGCCGCACCCTCGACGGCATCCTGGCGGCGGCCGAGACCGCCGACGACCGCTGGGGCAGCCGCACGGCCATGAACCTTCCGGCGCTCACGACGACCCCCCGCGACATGGTGGCGGCGCTTGCGAGCGTGGCGGGCCCCGGGCCGGAAGCGCTGATCGACTGGGCCCACGACGACGGCATCACCGCGATCGTCGGCAGCTGGCCGGCCCGGTTCGTCACCCCCCGTGCCGACGCCCTCGGCCTGGCCACGGAGGACACCTTCGAGGACGTGATCCGGGCCTACCTGGCCGAGCACCGAGTCACATAGCCGCGCCCGTCACGATCCACCGCGAGCCGCGGGCGCGCAGCCCGAGGGTGACGGCTCGCGCGCCGAGGTAACGGAACGAGAACGCGGCCCAGAGCCACGCCAATCCCGTCACG
>BADC01000498.1 GCA_000333435.1 Corynebacterium-like bacterium B27
CCCGGGATCCGCAAGGGTTCCCCGACGGATTCGGGGAACGTGTTCTCGGTCTGGGAGGGTGCGACGCTCCTGCCACGAAGCGTGTTCGACGCCACCGACGGTTGGGCGGCACCGTTCTTCTATGCCCACGAGGGCATCGAACTGGCTTGGCGGGTCTGGGACCAGGGGCTCCGCACGTGGTACGCCGGTGACCTCGTGGCCAACCATCCAGCCATCGAACCCACCCGGCACGCGTACTACTACCGGCTGAACGCCCGCAACCGGGTGTGGCTCGCGAAACGCAACCTGCCGGCCCTCCTGGTGCCGCTGTACGTGGCGAGCTGGACCGGCATCCAACTCCTCCGCTGGGCCCGGCGCCCTGCCGCCCTCCGAGCATGGTTCGGCGGCTGGGCGGAAGGCTGGCGAACGGATGCGGGCGAGCGCCGGCCGATCTCGTGGCGCACCGTGTGGCGCATGACGCGGGCCGGCCGGCCGCCGATCGTGTGAGCCCAAGGTCACGATTCCCTAAAGAAGGACCGCCCACGGGCCGATCCGGACGGGTCGGCCTGACGGCGTCGCTAGCCTGAAACGTGTGGGTGTTCTGAATGATGCGAAGCTGGGCTGGACGGTCGTGCGCGACCTGGTTCAGGCCCGACGGGTACGCGCGAAACTCGCCCGGCAGCTGACCGCGCGGGCACCACTCGGCACCCGCCGCTTCGAGATCGGGGTCTACTTCGCCGACGGCGACGTCAATCTCTACCAGATCCGGCAGTGGTACAAGCCTCTGGTCGAGCTCGCCAAGACTCACCCGGTGGTCATTCTCAGCCGCGCGCCGAGCGGTGCCAGTGCCCTGCTCGACGAGAGCCCCTTGCCTGTGGCCTACGTGCGGACGGGGAACGCGCTCGAGTCGTTCATCGACGAGCA
>BADC01000497.1 GCA_000333435.1 Corynebacterium-like bacterium B27
CTGCGCCGTTCGTCTCTGGCATTTCGATGCGCCATGGGTGCCGCTCGCCGGCCTTCTCGCCTGCGCGCTGCCGATGATCGGCTGGTCGCTGCTGGTCGATCACGTCCACCGTAACCCCACCACCGGCATCGATTGGGATGGGGCGCCGCGCAGCTGGGGCGACGCGTTGGATACGGGCCTCGTCAAGCTCGCGGGCCTGTGGCCGACCTGGGGGCTGATCGCCTGCTTCTACGCGCTCGGCCGCTGGTATTGGGACGGCGGCTATCTCTATGCGATGCAAGTGC
>BADC01000496.1 GCA_000333435.1 Corynebacterium-like bacterium B27
CGACTTGCGCGTTCGGCGTGTTGTAGTTGCAGTAATAGGTCTGCCCGTTCCTGACGAAGCTGGCGCCGTTGTCCGTGAAAAACACGGTGCTGGCACCTGTCTTTCGGTCGTGCGTGTAGCGGCCGCCGACCGTCAGCTCGAGGCGGGGTGTGATCTTGAACGAGGCCTGCGCGAAAGCCGCATAGCTCTGGTATTTGAGCGACGCGTCATAGACG
>BADC01000495.1 GCA_000333435.1 Corynebacterium-like bacterium B27
CGACTATGCGTCGGTGGTGAAGAAGGTTCGACCCGAGGCCGAGCGAGCCGGCGAGATCGTCGATCTGTCCGGCCGGGTGCTGGGTGCGCATCGTGGCCTGATCCACTTCACCGTCGGCCAGCGGCGCGGGCTTGAGATCGGCGGGTCGCCCGAGCCGCTGTATGTGGTTAAGCTGGACGCGCCGGGCAACCGTGTGGTGGTCGGTCCGCGTCGCGCGCTGGCGGTGAGTGCCGCGACGCT
>BADC01000494.1 GCA_000333435.1 Corynebacterium-like bacterium B27
CCCCCGCGCGGCGGGCTCGTACGGGGGGTCGGCCAGGGCCGGGTGATCGACTGGAAGCAGTCACGTTCCGCCGCCGAACTCGCCGAGCGCCGGGGTGCCGTCGTGGCGGCGGTGCGCCGCATCGCCGAGCTCGAGTTCGTGAACGGCGGCGGCACGGGCTCCCTCGAGTCGACCAGCGCCGACCCCTCCGTCACCGAGATCGCGGCCGGCAGCGGCCTGTTCGGCGGCCACCTCTTCGACACCTACTCGCGCTTCACCCCCGCGCCCGCCGCCGCGTTCGCGTTGCCCGTCGTGCGCAAGCCCCGGCGTGACATGGCGACCCTCCTCGGCGGCGGCTGGATCGCATCCGGCCCGCCCGCCCCCGACCGCCTGCCCGAAGTGGTCTGGCCCAAGGCCACACGGATGCAGCCGCGGGAGATGGCGGGGGAGGTGCAGACCCCGCTCTCCGGCCGGGGCGCTGCCGGGCTGAAGCTCGGCGACCGGGTGTGGCTGCGGCACACCAAGTCGGGCGAGCTCGCCGAGCACGTCAACGAGTTCTGCGTGGTCGACGGTGGACAGGTGGTGGCCGTGGTGCCGAGCTACCGCGGCGAGGGGAAGGCCTTCCTGTGACGGCGTTGAACGGCACCTGGCGCAACTGGGCGCGCACCGAATCGGTGAAGCCGGTGCGCATCGAACGCCCCGACAGCATCGGGGCGGTGCAGCGAGCGGTGCGCGGTGCAGCACGCGCCGGACTCCGGGTGAAGGCGGTCGGCGCCGGCCACAGCTTCACCGGGATCGCGGTGGCGACCGGGGTGCTGCTCGAACTGGACGAGCTCACCGGCATCGTCTCGGTCGACCGTGAGCGGCAGCGGGTGACGCTGCTCGGCGGCACGCGCCTGTTCGACCTGCCGCGGCTGCTCCGGCCGCACGGGTTGGCCATGGCGAACATGGGCGACATCGACCGGCAGTCGATCAGCGGCGCCATCTCCACCGGCACCCACGGCACGGGCGCGCAGTTCGGCGGCATCTCGACGCAGGTCACCGGCCTCACGCTGGTGACCGCCGACGGCGAACTGCTGCACATCGACGAGAGCGAGAACGCCGAGCTGCTCCCCGCGGCCGCGCTCGGCCTCGGGGCCCTGGGCATCATCGTCGAGGTGACCCTGCAGTGCGTGCCGGCGTTCGTGCTCGAGGCCGTGGAGCGCCCGCTCCCGCTCGACGGGGTGCTGGAGCGGCTGGATGCGCACGTCGGCGACAACGACCACTTCGAGTTCTACTGGTTCCCCGGCACGCGTACCGCCGTCACGAAGACGAACACACGCGCCGACGCATCCGTCGCCCGTCGCCCGTTGCCGGCGCTGCGTGCCTTCGTCGACGACACGCTGATGGCCAACGGCGTGTACCGGGTGACCTGCGCCGCCGGCGCCATGGTGCCCGCGCTCGTGCCGGGGGTCAACGCGCTCGCCGACAAGCTGTGGTCGAACCGCGAGTTCTCGGACCACTCGCACCGGGTGTTCACCACGAAACGCACCGTGCGGTTCCGCGAAATGGAATACGCGCTGCCCGCCGCCGACGTGCCGGTGGTGCTGGGCCGCATCGACCAGCTCATCCGGGAGCGCGGCTGGCGCATCTCCTTCCCGGTGGAGGTGCGGTTCGCGCAGGCCGACGAGTTGTGGCTGTCGACGGCGTCGGGACGGGCGAGCGGCTACATCGCGGTGCACCGCTACTTCCGCGAGAATCACACCGAGTACTTCGAGGCCGTGGAGGAGATCATGACCGAGCACCAGGGGCGCCCGCACTGGGGCAAACTGCACACGCGCGACGCCGCCGACCTGGCGGCGCTGTACCCGAGGCACGGCGACTTCGTGGCGCTGCGCGACCGGCTCGACCCCGAGCGCACCTTCGGCAACGCCTACCTCGACCGCGTGCTGGGGGCCTGAGGATGCCCGCACCCACGCCCGAGGAGCGCCGCGAGCTCGCCCGCGACCTCGGCTCCCGGCTGCCCGCCGGCTTCGTGCTGGGCGCCGCCACGAGCGCCTTCCAGATCGAGGGCGCGACCCATGAGGGCGGCCGCGGCGAGTCGGTGTGGGATGCGTTCACGACGCAACCGGGCCGCATCCTGGACGGGTCGACGGCCGACCGGGCCACCGACCACTTCCACCGGGTCGACGAGGACGTGGAACTGCTGCGTACGCTCGGCATCGACTCCTACCGCTTCTCGTTCGCCTGGCCGCGCCTGCAGCCCGAGGGCAAGGGGGCGCTCCGGCAGGCGGGCGTCGACTTCTACGAGCGGCTGCTCGACCGGCTGGACGCCGCGGGTCTCACGAGCCTCGCGACGCTGTTCCACTGGGACACCCCGAATGCCCTCGAGGGCGGCTGGTTCGCCCGCGACACGGCACAGCGCTTCGGCGACTTCGCGCACCTCATGGGGGAGCGCTTCGGCGACCGGATCGGTTCCTGGGCCACGATCAACGAGCCGGCCACCGTCACGCTCGAGGGCTACGCGCTCGGCGTGCACGCCCCGGGGGCGACGCGCCTGTTCAACGCGCTGCCCGCTGCCCACCACCTGCTGCTCGGCCACGGCATCGCCGTGCAGGCGCTGCGCGCCGCCGGGGTGACGGGCGGTGTCGGCATCGTGAACGTGCACTCGCCGGTGGTGCCGGCCACCGACGCGGAGACTGACGTCGCCTTCGCAGAACTCTTCGACGTGCTGCACAACCGCATCTTCGCCGACCCGGTGCTGCTCGGGAGCTATCCCACCGTGCCCGAGGGATTCGAGGCGTTGTTCTCGGCGCTCGGCGAGGTCTCGACCGCCGACCTGCAGCTGATCGGGCAGCCGCTCGACTTCTACGGCCTCAACTACTACGCGCCGACGCGGATCGCGGCGGGTTCCGGCGCGGCCTCCACCCCCGATGGCGCGTCGGCCGCGATGGCGTCGTTGCCGTTCCACCTCGCCGCGTGGCCGGAGTACCCCAGCACGGGGTTCGGGTGGCCGATCGCCCCCGAGTACTTCGGCACGGCCCTCGACGAGCTGGCGACACGGTACGGCTCGGTGCTCCCGCCCGTGTTCATCACCGAGAACGGGGCGAGCTTCCCCGACGCGGTGGAGTTCGACCCTGCGACGGGCGAGCGGCAGGTGCACGACGGCGCGAGGATCGACTACCTGGCGAGCCATCTCGATGCGGCACTCCGGGCGACATCCGGCGGGGGAGCGGCAGGCGCCATCGACCTCCGCGGGTACTACGTGTGGTCACTGCTCGACAACTTCGAGTGGGCCGCGGGCTACACCCAGCGGTTCGGTCTGGTGCACGTCGACTTCGCCGACTTCACCCGCACGCCGAAGGACTCCTACCGCTGGCTCCGGCTCGTCGCCGAATCCCGCTGACACCGGTCGGACCGGCACTGCGGGACGTCGTCGGAAATCTGGGAATGCGCTTTCTTGACCTGGTAGTCAAGACCCCGTAGTGTTGCGATCCAACGCCGACAAATCGGCAAAGCAGCACCCGGCAACCGCATTCCCAGGAGACGACGACGTGACCGAACCCGATCAGCCGAACGACGGCTATCTCTACGTTGCCGGAGGCTGGGTGTCCCCAGCCGCGCGCGCGAGCCTCGCGGTCGAGAACCCGGCCGACCGCTCCCTGGTGGGGCGCGTCGCCGTGGCCACCGACGCGGATGTCGACGCAGCGGTCGATGCCGCCGGCGACGCCTGGCCGGAGTGGCGCGCCACCGGCCCCTACGAACGCGCGGCGGTGATCGTTCGCGCGGCCGCCCTTCTGCGGGAGCGTGCTGACTCGATCGCCCCGGCAATGACCCGGGAGAACGGCAAACCGCTGGCCGACTCCTACGACGAGGTGGCCTACACCGCCGAGATCATGGAATCGATGGCCTCCGACGGACCACACGCCTTCGGGCACGTCCTGCCGCGCGGCGCCGCCGACGGCCGCACCCTGCTCGTGAGCGAGCCGGTGGGCCCGGTCGCCGCGTTCACCACCTGGAACTACCCGCTGACCGTGCCCGGCCGCAAGGTCGCCGCGGCTCTGGCGGCCGGGTGCACCGTCGTGCTGAAGGCCGCCGAGGAGACTCCCGCCAGCGCGGTCGCACTGGCGCTCGCCTTCGCCGACGCGGGCCTGCCCGCCGGCGTTTTGAACCTCCTGTTCGGCGACCCGGAGGCCATCTCGTCCCGCCTCATCGCGTCCCCGGTCATCCGCAAGATCTCCTTCACCGGGTCGACCCCGGTGGGCAAGCACCTGGCCCGCCAGGCCGGTGCGCACGCCAAGCCGACCATGCTCGAACTGGGCGGTCACGCGCCGGTGCTGGTCTTCGACGACGTCGATGTCGACGCGGTGGTCGCGCAGGCCGTCGGAGCGAAGATCCACAACTCGGGTCAGTCGTGCGGCTCGCCCATCCGCTTCTTCGTGCACGAGCGCGTCTACGAGCGGTTCGTCGAGGCGTTCGGCGCCGCCCTCGACCGGGTGGTCGTGGCCGACGGGTTCGCCGGCGACGTGCAGATGGGCCCGCTCGCCAGCGCCAAGCGGTTCACCGCCATGGCTCCGATCATCGAGGATGCGGTCTCCCGGGGCGCCCGGCTGGTCGCCGGCGGCACCGGCGACGACACCGCCGGCTACTTCTGGCGGCCCACCCTGCTGGCGGACGTGCCGGACGACGCGATGGTGATGCACGAGGAACCGTTCGGTCCGATCGCCGCCGTCACCCCGTTCACCGACGAGGCGGCCGTCATCGAG
>BADC01000493.1 GCA_000333435.1 Corynebacterium-like bacterium B27
GGCGGAGCTCCCCGGCGTCGTGCCGGGCGCTCCGGTCGAGGGGGTGCTGGGTGCCGTGGCCGTCGCGTCCTGGAACGTCAGCGTCAACGGCCCGCTCTGCACGCTCACGTTGCCGGCGGGGTCTTGTTGCAGCACCGCCACCGGGTAGTCGCCCGCCGGAACGGCTGCGGCCGAGCACGACCACGAGGTTCCGGACACCTGCACCTGGCAGAGCGAGTAGGCGCCGGCGAAGACCGAGACGGTGGCGCCGTCCTCACCCGAACCGGTGAACGTCGCCCCGCCGAGTGGGAGCACCTGCCCGGAGCGGGGGGAGAACAGCTGCGGCGCCGCGGGAACGGTGACGTCGACCTGGATGCCGAGCGGCTCGCTCGAGGGCGAAGCGGCGCCGCCCGACCACGACGTGGTCTGCGTCGCCGTCACGACGTAGTCGCCATCGGTGATGCCGCCGCCGAGCGCGCACGACCACGCGCCGGATGCGTCGGCGGTGCCCGAACAGGTGAAGCCGGACGCCGTCGCGGTGACAACGCCTCCGGGAACCGCCGATCCCTGCACCACTGCGTTGGTGAGGGTGCCCCGCGGGCCGCCTGTGACCACAGGGGCGTTGAGGATGCGGAGCGAGACGCTGTCCTGCAGCGACTCGCCACCCGATGCGAGTTCGACGGCGCGGATGCTCGTGCCCGGTGAACTGGTCAGTCCCTCGGCCAGGCAGGACCACTCGCCGGCCGCGTCGGGGGTGACGATGCAGAACGGCTCGCTGGCGCCCTGGGCGAGGATCTGCAGCGATCCGCCGGGGGTGCCCGTGCCGCTCAGCGTCACCGGCGAGGAGACGAGGGCGCCGTCGGCCGGCGACAGGATGCGCGGCTGCTCCGGCGCGGGTGGCGGTGTGGTGGCGTCATCCGCCGGCGGGGTCGGCGATCCGTCACCAGGAGGCGCGTCGCCCGAAGCGGGTGCGTCGCCCGAGGCGGGCGCACTGGGCGCGGGCGCGGAGGGCGGATCGGTCGGTGCCGCGACCGCTGCCGCCGCGCCGAACCCGGCTCCGGTGGCCAGCAAGAACGCCGTGATCGAGGCCGCCAGAACGAGGCGTACGGTCCGCATGCGGGATCGCGACTCGACGGCGTCGCGCGGTTGCGACGCCGTTCCATCCCACACTCGTCGCGATGTCACCTCCTTCTATTCAGACAGATTCGCGCCGCAAACCCAAGAACGGGCGCGGGGTTTCGCATGAAATTCGGAGCGGACCGTGTACAGAAGGCGGCATCTGAGCCATACTTGCCCAACTGGGACGGATGACCCAGTCGACGGTGCGGTGCAACGGAGGGAGGGGCTCATGGCGCACATGCCCGTGGCCGAGCGTCGTGCCCGCCTCCTCGCCGCCGCCTTCGAGGTGATCTCCCGCGCCGGGGTGAGCGGCGCGACCACCCGTGCGATCGTCGACGAGGCGGGCATGAAGCTCGCGAGCTTCCACTACGCCTTCGAGTCCCGTGAGGACCTGCTGGTCCAGCTCGTCGACGTCGTCGTGCACCAGCAGGAAGTGGTGCTCGACCTTCCCGACGCCGAGCCCGCGCAAGGTTCGCCTGCTGCCGCCGTCGCCCGGGGCGAGCATTCCGCGCTCACGGCCCTCCGCCAGCTGCTCGAGCGGGGCCTGGCGCGCTACTTCGACGAGGTGCGGGCGAACCCGTTGCGCGAGCGCGCGATGTTCGAGCTGACCCAGTACGCGTTGCGCACCACGAGCATGGCGGGCGTCGCCGAGCGGCAGTACGAGCGCTACCGCAACCTGGCAGTGGCGTCGTTGCAGGAGGCCGCCATGCGCACCGGATGCACGTGGCGGCGTCCGCTCGACGAACTCGCCGCCGACCTGGTCGCCCTCACCGACGGCATCACGCTCGCCTGGCTCGCCGACGGCGACGACGCCCGCGCGGCCCGCACCATCGCCTTCGCCGCCCGCGCCCTGGCAGCCGAGGCCGCCCCACCCGCCGAAGCCGCCCCACCCGCCGAAGCCGCCCCACGCGCCGAAGCCGCCCCACCCGGCGAAGCCGCCCCACCCGGCGAAGCCGCTCCACCCACCCCGACCCCGCCCACCACCACGGAGGCACCATGACCGCCGACCGCGAAGACACCGCCCCCGCGCCGCTCGCAGAACCGGTGCGCCGGGTCGGCGGCGCCTGGATCGCCCTGTTCGGCGCCGCCTGGCTCGGCATCTGGATGGCGCAGCTCACCCCGGTTCAGCTGCTGCTGCCCCTCCAGGTCGAGGAGCAGCTGCACGACGCCGCGAGCTGGACCGACAGCGTCGTGGCCTTCGGCGTCATCTCCGCCATCGCCGGCGTCTTCGCGCTCATCACGTTCCCGCTCACCGGCGCGCTCTCCGACCGCACCACCTCACGCTTCGGCCGCCGCCGCCCGTGGATCGCCGGCGGCGCCCTCCTGTTCGCCCTCGCGCTGTTCGCCCTGGGCTTCCAGAGCGGCCTCGTCGGCATCGGCGTGTGGTGGACGCTCGCCATCATCGGCTTCTGCGTGCTCTCCGCCGCGCTCACCGCCGCCATCTCCGACCAGGTGCCGGTGAACCAGCGCGGTTTCGTCTCGAGCTGGATCTCGGCGCCGCAGGCCGTCGGCCTCATCCTCGGCGTGCTGCTCGCGACCACGCTGTTCACCGGCCAGTTCCTCGGCTACACCGCCGTCGCCGTGCTCCTCGTCGTGCTGGTGGCCCCGTTCTGCCTCTGGATGCCGGATGCCCGGCTGCACCCCGCGGAACGCCCGCCGTTCACCGTTCAGGCGCTGGTCGAGGGCATGTGGGTGAGCCCGCGCGAGCATCCGGATTTCGGCTGGACGCTCTCGAGCCGCATCCTCGTGAACATCGGCAACGCGCTCGGCACGACCCTGCTGCTCTACTTCTCCATGTTCGGCCTGAACGACGCGCATGCCGAAGACGACCTGCTGGTGCTCATCGTCATCTACACGATCTTCGTCGTCGTGGCCTCGATCGCCGCCGGCGCGCTCTCCGACCGCCTCGGGCGCCGCCGGGTCTTCGTGCTGGTCGCCGCCGTGCTCCAGGCGGTTGCGGCGCTGCTGCTCGCCTTCGTGCCCGAGCTCACGGTGACGATGGTGGGTGCCGCCCTCCTCGGTCTCGGCTACGGCTGCTTCCTCTCGGTCGACCAGGCCCTCGCCACCCAGGTGCTGCCCGACCCGGCGTCCCGGGGCAAGGACCTCGGCATCATGAACATCGCGACCGCCGTGCCCCAGGCCGTCGCGCCGCTGCTCGGTGCCGCGATCGTGTCGTGGCTCGGCGGATTCCCCGGCCTCTTCCTGCTCTCGGCCCTGTTCGGGTTCGCGGGCGCCTTCGCCGTCTCTCGTGTCAGGAGTGTTCGATGACCCTGCCCCTCACCCTCGCCGCCGACGAGACCGTCGCCGCCAGTGCGCCCCGCCCGTGGCGCGACGAGCAGCGCTACTGGCGCGGCCTCACCGAAGCCACCGCCGACCGGGAGCCGCCGGTCGCGGTGATCGGCCTCGAGGCACTCCGCCACAACGCGCAGTCGATGCTCCGGCGCGCCGGCGGCACGCCGATCCGCGTGGCCAGCAAGTCGATCCGGGTGCGCGCGGTTCAGGATGCCGTGCTCGCGCTCCCGGGGTACGCCGGGGTGCTCGCCTACACGCTGCCCGAGGCGCTGTGGCTCGCCGAGACGGTGGACGACGTCGTGGTGGGGTACCCGACCGTCGATCGCAGTGCCATCCGCGCCCTCGCCGCCGACGAGCGCGCCGCGAGCCGGGTGACGCTCATGATCGATTCGGTCGCCCACCTCGACCTGATCGACCAGGCGGTCGCACCAGGCGCCCGCCCGCGCATCCGCGTCGCCATCGAACTCGACGCCGCCTTCACCGCACCCGGCCTCGGCCGGCTCGGCGTGTGGCGGTCGCCGATCGCGACCGTAGCGGATGCCACCGCTCTCGCGCGGGAGGTGGTGGCCCGCCGCGGCTTCGCCCTGGTGGGGATGATGGCGTACGAATCGCAGATCGCCGGGGTCGGCAACCGCCCGCGCGGCGGGCTCGTACGGGGCGTCGGCCAGGGCCGGGTGATCGACTGGATGCAGTCACGCTCCGCCGCCGAACTCGCCGAGCGCCGGGGTGCCGTCGTGGCGGCGGTGCGCCGCATCGCCGAGCTCGAGTTCGTGAACGGCGGCGGCACGGGCTCCCTCGAGTCGACCAGCGCCGACCCCTCCGTCACCGAGATCGCGGCCGGCAGCGGCCTGTTCGGCGGCCACCTCTTCGACACCTACTCGCGCTTCACCCCCGCGCCCGCCGCCGCGTTCGCGTTGCCCGTCGTGCGCAAGCCCCGGCGTGACATGGCGACCCTCCTCGGCGGCGGCTGGATCGCATCCGGCCCGCCCGCCCCCGACCGCCTGCCCGAAGTGGTCTGGCCCAAGGCCACACGGATGCAGCCGCGGGAGATGGCGGGGGAGGTGCAGACCCCGCTCTCCGGCCGGGCGCAGTTGACGGCGCGGTGAAACCCGACCATGGCGGAGCCGGCGGGGTCGCTCGGCAGTGTCGCGAGAATCGGCGCCAGGGCGCCGAGCGGCACCCCGGAGAGGTCGGCGTTGCCCCGGACACGATGCACCACTCGTGCGGGA
>BADC01000492.1 GCA_000333435.1 Corynebacterium-like bacterium B27
TGATGGGACATTAAAAGATAGCCGATCCCGCCGACACCCTCCCACAGCTGACGTCCAGGCGGCATTCACCACGACACGCTCCCCCGGCGAGGCGATACCGGATCGTGACCTCCCCGCCCCCTTAGGATTGAGCAACGCCCACCCGGACGACGCTTTCGAGGGAGCTATGCCGTGAAGATCCAGAACGCGTTCACCCTCGGCCTCGTCGCCACGCTGGGTGTCGGTGTCGGCCTCTTGATCATTGGGGCCGTGACCTCTCTGGCGACCATCCTCACCTACATCGGGGTGGCCATCTTCATCGCGCTCGGCCTCGATCCGATCATCTCCTGGCTCGAGCGCAAGCACTGGCCGCGGTGGCTGGCGATTCTCACCGTTCTGGTGGCTGTTCTGGGCGTCTTCACAGGCCTCGTCTTCGCGGTGGTGCCGATCATCGTCGAGCAGACCTCGCAGTTGATCACCGTGGTACCGAACCTCATCAACCAGGTGCTCGACCAGAACTGGCGGAACGCGGCCACCGAGCAGCTCGGCGGGTTCATCGACGTCAACGAGGTGTACAACGCCGTCATCGGGTACTTCCAGGATGCCGGTAACGTCACCGCTCTGGCCGGCGGCGCCCTGCAGGTGGGCATCGGCATCGCGAGCGGGGTGTTCGGCGCGATCATCGTGCTCATCCTCACCCTCTACTTCACGGCGTCGCTGAACGGCATGAAGCGGGCGGTCTACCGCCTGGTGCCGGCGTCCAAGCGCGAACGCTTCGCCGACCTCAGCGAGCAGGTCACCGGCGCCGTCGGTCGCTACGTGGTAGGGCAGATCAGCCTGGCGCTCATCAACGGGGTGCTCAGCTTCATCTTCTTGTCGATCATCAACGCCCCGTTCTCCGCGGTGCTGGCTTTCCTGGCCGGCATGCTCTCGCTCATCCCCCTCGTCGGCACGCTCTCCGGCTCGGTCATCATCGTGCTGGTCTGCCTCATCCCCGGGCTCGGCTCCCCGCTCACCGCGCTCGTGGCCGGCATCTACTACATCGTCTACATGCAGGTGGAGGCGTACCTCTTGAGCCCGAAGATCATGAACCGGGCCGTCTCGGTGCCCGGCTCGATCGTGGTGATCGCGGCTCTGGCCGGAGGCACCCTGCTCGGCGTCCTGGGCGCGCTCATCGCCATCCCGATCGCGGCGTCGTTCCTGCTCATCATCAAGCAGGTCGTCATCCCGATCCAGAACGAACGCTGAGGCTCACTCCTCGTAGGTGGTGGGCAACGGGTACGCGGCCGCGTTGACCCGCGCCACGATCTCGTCGAGCACCCGCCGCGTCTGCTGCTCCCCCACCCAGAGGTGCTTGCCGCCCTCGACGGCCACGAGCTCCATGCTCGGCACGCTCGCGAAGCGCTCCCGCGCCTCGGAGGGCCGCAGGTAGTCGTCGAGCTCGGGCACGATCGCGACGAGCCGTTTGCCGTTGCCTTCCCACGCTGCCACCTCATCGGCGGTCGCGCGGTGCAACGGGGGCGAGAGCAGGATGGCGCCGTCGATCGGGTACTGCGCGCCGTACTTCAGCACCAATTCGGTGCCGAATGACCAGCCCACGAGCCACGGATGCGGCAGCCCGCGCTCAGCGACGAAATCCATCGCCGCCTTCACGTCGTAGCGCTCGGCGTCGCCGCCATCGAAGTCGCCCTCGCTCGTGCCGCGCGGCGAGGTGACCCCGCGGAGGTTGAACCGCAGCACCGCTAGGTCGGCCAGGGCCGGCAAGCGCGCGGCCGCCTTGCGGAGGATGTGCGAATCCATGAAGCCACCGTGCGTCGGCAGCGGATGCAGCGTCACCAGCGTCGCGACCGGCGCCCCGGAGAGCGGCAGCGCGAGTTCGCCGACGAGGGTCAGACCGTCGTCGGTGTGCAACTCGATCTCTTCGCGCCGTGCCGGCAGCTCGGTGCCGCTGCGGATCTCGATCTCGCTCATCCGGGTACTACGCTCCGATCTTCCAGCGGATCCTCCGCCCTCGCGTGCCGCCGCACGAAATCGACGCCGCTCGCCGTGATGTCGTCGGTGAAGTAGAAGTCGTCAGGCAGCTCGTCGTCGGGCACCCTCGTCTCGCCCTCGGTCAGCGGGGGCTGATAGTAGCTCGACGCGCCCGGCAGGATGCCGCGGAACTCGTCGAAGCCGCGACGGGTCCGCCAGGTGTCGCTCGGCGTGGTGAACT
>BADC01000491.1 GCA_000333435.1 Corynebacterium-like bacterium B27
GGGAACGTGCAAACGTGAAGCCGTTGCGAACCACGAGCTACTGGCGGGCCGAGCAACGTGTGCCGTGGCGACCACCAACTACGCGGAGACGAAAAGCTCCCGACGGTTTCTCGAGATGAAGTTCTCGCGGGATGCGATGCTGCGGGCCGTACTCGATGACCCAGGGTGAGGTCGTGGCCGGAGGGCCCGACCGCAGGCCGGGCCCTCCGACCGCGACCTCACATGTCGCGCGGCGCCGGGCAGGGACCGGCGCCGCCCGGGCTGCCCGAGCGAAGCCCGGGCCGCCCGGCAACTAATCAGTACAGCAACCCCGTGAGCCGCCGGCGCGCAGCCACAACCCTCGGGTCATCGGTACCCACCACCTCGAAGAGCTCGAGTAGGCGCGTGCGCACGGCGTTCTTGCCTGCCTGGTCTTGCTTCGGGAAGAGGGTGAGCAGGCGGTCGAAGGCGTCGTCGACGTGGCCGCCGGAGACGTCGAGGTCGGCGACGAGGAGTTGGGCGTCCAGGTCGTCGGGGTTCGCGGCGGCGGCTGCCCGGATGTCGTCGAGCGACTTGTCCTGGAGGCGGGCGAGGAGGCTGACCTGGGCGAGACCGGCGACCGCGAGGGCGTCGCGCGGGTTCTGCGCGATCGCGGTCTGGTACTCCTTGATGGCGGTGGCGTAGTCGCCCTGCGCGATGGCCTCGTAGGCTTCGGCGTGGTGCGGCGGCAGGGGCTCCTCGACGGGTTCCGCGGGCTCCGCGTTCGGGTCGGCGCCCTCGACCGTGACCGTTCCGGTGACACCGTTCTGGGCGGCCAGCTGCAGCACCTGGTCGATGACGGCCCGCACCTCCTGCTCGGGGTAGCTGCCCTGGAAGAGCGAGACCGGCCGGCCACCGACGAGCGCGGCGACCGTGGGCACCGACTGGGCTTGGAACGCCTGCGCGAGCTGCGGGTTCGCTTCGACCTCCACGGCGACGAGCACCAGGCGACCGGCGTAGCTCGTCACCACCCGGGCGAGAACGGCGCTCAGTTCCTTGCTCTGGTCGGCCCAGTCGGCCTTGAGGTCGACGATGACGGGAACCTGGTTCGAGAGCTCGATGAACTGGGTGAAGTTCGCGTCGGTGCCCTCGAGCACGAGCGAGGGCACGACGCCCGCCGCTGCGCCCGGCGCGCCGCCGGCGACACCACCGGCGGCCCCGGGCGTTCCCGGGGCGGGCCGGTTCACGAGCGATGACAGGTCGACTGCGCCGCGCAGATTGGCTGCGGAAGGCGGGGGCATGCTCACGGCAACTCCTTCGCTTGAACGAGCCCCTGCGAGAATCCGAGGAGCTCAGCCTTACCGGGGTCTCCGAATGGAGGGATGTAGAACAGCAGCTGGTAGCCGTAGGTCGCCTCGACGCCCTTGGCCGTCTCGGTGATGCCCGACAGCGCCTTGACGGCACCCTCGGCACTCACGGTCGCTCCGGACTCGATCGGCTTGGCCGTCTCGGATTCACGCAGGTCGACGGCGACCAGCGCGCCCGAGTCGCTCGTGGCGAGGGCGATGCTCTGCCCGGTGCCGGCCACCTGCCCGAAGTCGATCGTGGCCGACGAACCGATGCCGCTCTTCTTGGCGTTCTTGTAGTCGGCACCGACCTGTGTGCGGAGGGTGTCGCCGGTCGCATCGATCTTGTCGTTGTACTGACTCGCGTCGCCCACGCTGAGGATGTCGGCGTAGGCCGTCTTGAGCTGATCGGGTGTCATGGTCAGCAGCTTCGTGTCGAGCGGCAGGCGCGTGGTGCCGACGCTCGCGGCGGCCACCGGCGGGAGGCTCGTGTCGGGCTCGAGGGTGATCTCGTAGTACACCTTGTAGTTCGAGCGCGGCGTCTCCTGCACCAGCATCAGGGCGACAGGCGGCACCGAGGTGTCCTGGCCCTGCACGATGGTGAAGACCGACTTCGGCCACGAGTCGGTGGCCTGGGGCAGCACGACCTGCAGCGGCCCGGACGGGATGGCCTGCGGGGCGGGGTACTCGGGGTACCCGGCGCGGATCGCGTAGGTCGCGGAACGCAGTTCGAGGGCGGGCCCCGTGAAGCGCTCAGCCAACTGGTCCTTGTTGCTCGCCGCGTCGGCCTCGGCCGTGACCGAGGAGATCTGGCCCACGATCTCCTCCAGCTGCGCTTCGGTGACGGCGGGGATGGGAGTGTCGTCATCGTCGTCGACCGCCGCCGGGGCGTCCGGGTCGGGTGTCGCGGTGGCGGCGGCCGTCGCTCCGGGCGCGGTCGTGGCGGCAGCCGTCGAGGCGTCGGTGGGCGACGTGGCCGCCTGGGGCCAGTAGTCCGACGAGCATCCGCTCAGTGCGAGTAGCGACACCAGCGCGACCGGCACGGCGATGCGCGGGGCGATCGAGCGGCGCCCGCGCTTCATGCCGGACTCGATGCCGTTCGTGCGGGAAGCCGAGAAACGCTTCCCCTTGGGCAGCGCGGGCGGCTTACGCCGGGGCCGCTGCGAGCGGCGCATGTGCAGCAGACCGAGCACGAGCAAGACCAATCCGGCGAGGAGGAAAGCCACGCCTGCCACGATGAGCGGGCCGACCCAGGGCGTGGCGTTCGCGATGGGCCAGGAGAGCCGGATCTGCGTGGGGGCCGGCTGCGTGCCGTCGGATGCGACGATCACCGAGTAGCCGGGCGGCAGGTTGACCGTGCGGTACATCGCGTCATCGGCGGTGAACTGCTCGAGCCACAGATCGCTGTTCGCCGGGTTGGCCGAACCGCTCGCCACGTTGTCTGCGGCGTCCGGGTTCGCGGCGACCGTCGTCGAGCTCAGCTCACCGTTGTCGGCGTCGTAGCCGATCTCGGCGTACTCCGAGCCGTCGAGCCAGGCCTTGACGTCGGCGGTACGGCCGTAGGCGGCGAACACGGTGTCGCTGCCGGTGAGCACGAGGGTCTGTTTGCCGGCGTGCGCGGTGAGCGCTGACGAGTCGATCATCGCGTATGCCTCGTCACCGTCGAGCGTGACGGTGGAGGCGATCGTGCTCGGCGGGAGGAACACGGTTCGTTGCGCGACGCCGACGCCGATCAGCGCGGTTGCGATGATGAAGGCGAAGATGGCGAAGATAAAGCGCAC
>BADC01000490.1 GCA_000333435.1 Corynebacterium-like bacterium B27
CGAGGGCCGGCACGAGAAGCTCTGGCAGGTGCTGGGCGCCCGGGTCGAAGAGAAATGGGGCACGGATGCGCCCTCGGCCGGCACCGCGTTCGCGGTCTGGGCCCCGCACGCCAAGGCGGTGCGCGTCATCGGCGACTTCAACTCGTGGAACGGCGTGACCCATGCCATGCGCAGCCTCGGCGGCACCGGCGTGTGGGAGCTGTTCATCCCCGAGCTGACCACCGGCGGCAACTACAAGTTCGAGATCCTCACCCAGAACGACCAGTGGGTGCGCCGCGCCGACCCCATGGCCCGCTACACCGAGGTTCCCCCGCTCACCGCTTCGGTGATCGGCACCTCCTCCTACGAGTGGTCCGACGGCGAATGGATGCGCGAGCGCGCCGCCACGAACCCGCACACCCACCCGATGAGCGTCTACGAGATGCACCTCGGCTCCTGGAAGCTCGGCCTCGACTACCGGTCGGTCGCCGACGAGCTCATCCCCTACCTGCAGCACACCGGGTTCACGCATGTGGAGTTCATGCCGCTCGCGGAGCATCCGTTCGGCGGGTCCTGGGGCTATCAGGTCACCTCGTACTACGCCCCCACCTCGCGGTTCGGGCACCCCGACGATCTTCGGTACCTGATCGACCGGCTGCACCAGGCGGGCATCGGCGTGCTGATGGACTGGGTGCCGGGCCACTTCCCGAAAGACGAGTGGGCGCTGGCGCGGTTCGACGGGGAGGCGCTGTACGAGCATCCGGACCCCCGCCGCGGCGAACAGCCCGACTGGGGCACGCTCGTGTTCGACTTCGGCAACTCGAAGGTGCGCAACTTCCTGGTGGCGAACGCGCTCTACTGGCTCGAGGAGTTCCACATCGACGGGCTGCGCGTGGACGCAGTGGCGTCGATGCTCTACCTCGACTACTCCCGCAAAGACGGCGAGTGGCTGCCCAACATGTACGGCGGGCGCGAGAACCTCGAGGCGATCAGCCTGCTGCAGGAGGTCACCGCCACGGCCTACAAGACCAACCCGGGCATCGTGATGATCGCCGAGGAGTCGACCTCGTGGCCGGGCGTGACCCACCCCACCGATCGCGGCGGGCTCGGGTTCGGCATGAAATGGAACATGGGGTGGATGCACGACACCCTCGACTACATCGAGAAAGACCCGATGTACCGGTCGTACCACCACGGCGAGATCACCTTCTCGTTCCTCTACGCCTTCAGCGAGAACTTCATGCTGCCGATCTCGCACGACGAGGTCGTGCACGGCAAGGGCTCGCTGCTGCAGAAGATGCCGGGCGACCACTGGCAGAAGCTCGCGAACCTGCGCGCCTACCTCGGCTTCATGTGGGCGCACCCCGGCAAACAGCTGCTCTTCATGGGGCAGGAGTTCGGGCAGCCGTCCGAGTGGAGCGAGGAGCGCGGCCTCGACTGGTGGATTCTCGACCAGCCCGTGCACCAGCAGCTGCTGTCGCTCGTGGGGCAGCTGAACCGGGTGTACCGGGAGAACCCGGCGCTGTGGGCGCTCGACAACGAACCGGCGGGCTTCGAGTGGATCGACGGCGGCTCGTCGTCGCAGAACCTCGTGTCGTTCCTGCGCTGGGACTCGGACGGCAACCCGATCGCGATCTTGATGAACTTCTCGGGGCAGCCCGTGGGGCCGTACCGGGTGGGACTGCCCTTCGGCGGACGCTGGGACGAACTCGTCAACACCGACGCGGTGGAGTACGGGGGGTCGGGCGTCGGCAACTACGGGGCGGTCGAGGCGGAGTACGTGCCGTGGTCGGGGCGGCCGGCCTCGGTGGAGTTGACGTTGCCGCCGCTGGCTGCTCTGTACTTGCGGCCTGCACGCTAGGGGCTATTTGGGGCGGGGCGCGAAGGGCGGCGGGTTTCGCACTCCCGCCTAGGGGTTGAGCGGCTGTTCGAGCAGGGGCGCGGCGGTGAACGCCTCGGAATCCCAGGAGGTGTCGGCGACGTAGATCACCTGCACCGCCTGTTGCGTGGCCTCCGCCCGGCGCAGCGCCCAGTCGAGCGCCACCTTGCCCGACGGCGATCCGTCGTACCCCACCACGATGGTGCCGCTCATCCTGTTTCCTCCTGTCGGTGTCGGGTCGATCGGGTCGATCGGGTCGATCTGCGTTCAGCCCGTGATGTCGACCCGCGCGATGCGGTGCCCGTCGAGCGTGAACGCGATCGTGCCGCCGCCGTTGTAGCCGTTGCCCGTGACGGTGATCGACACCGCGTAGACGCCGTTCGTCTCGGTGAACCCCGCCACCTCGAAGTGGCTCTGCACACCCATGTTCTCGTTCTCGTTCCAGGTCGCGATGCCCTCGCGGCCGTGGAACGTCCGGCCCCAGTCGTCGAGCACCGCGCCGTCGTCGACGAACGCCGCGAGAAATCGGCCGCGGTCGCCCTGGTTCGTGGCGTCGAAGAAGTCGGCGATCGCGGGCGGGAGCTTCTCGAGGCCGGTCATGCCTCCATCCTGTCGGCTGCGACGGATGCGCACCAGCCACCGTGGGCGTGTCCCCAGGGAGTGCCGCGCGAACGAGCGGATGCGCGCTGTCGCGAACGTTCAAGCCCGACGGGCCCGCGCATCCGTACCCTGGAGCATGAGCGACACGAGACCGTCACCGCCCGTTTCTCGTCACGGCTGGGA
>BADC01000489.1 GCA_000333435.1 Corynebacterium-like bacterium B27
CGGCTACCCCCTTCTTCGAGCCGGCCTGATCCGACTCGTTTCGAGCATCACCCTACTGGTGTTGAATCCCCAACGGGAGGCCGGCCCTCACGCTGCACCGACGTCGAGCACGGAGCGCACCGACTGGGGCTCGCGGCCGAGAAGGGTGCCGAGTAGCGGGTCGACACCCGCGAAGAAGCCCTCGCGTGCGGCCCGGTACATGCCGAGCGTGAAGCGCGCCATCATCTCCGGACGCCCGGCGGCGGCCTGGCTCGCCACCCACTCCTCGTCGTCCACGACGACCCGCGCGATGGTTCGCCCGGCAACCTCCGACGCCATCACCGCGACCTCATCGAGAGTCGGAGCGGAGGCTGCGGTGAGCGTGGTCGGGCCGTCGTAGGCGCCGTCCGAGGCGATGATGATCGCGGCGGCCTCTGCCTCGTCCGCGCGTGAGGTCCAGGAGACGGGCCCGTCGGCCGGCACCGCCATGACGCCGGTCTCGCGCCACGGCCCGGTGAGCCAGCTCAGGCTGTGGGCATAGAAGCCGTTGCGCAACGAGGTCCACGCCACGCCGCAGTCGGCGAGCAGCTGCTCGGTCTCGGCGTGGTCGCGGCCCGGACCGAACGGGGTGTCCAGCGCAGCTCCCTGGTGGCTCGTGTAGAGGATGCGCCCGGCTCCGGCGGCGACGGCCGCGTCGATGGCGGTGCGATGCAGGGCGACCGCATCCGCTGCCGGGTCGCTCGACGACACCAGCAGCAGCTGGTCCGCCCCCTCGAATGCGGACGGCAGCGATGCCGGGTCGGCGTAGTCGCCGTAGCGCACCTCGATGCCCAGGTCGGCGAAGCGCTCGGCCTTCGCGGTCTCGCGGGCGACGACCGCGATCTGGCCGGCAGGCATCCGCTCGAGCAGATGGTCGACGGTGGAGCCGTTGAGCGCGCCGGTGGCGCCGGTGATGACGATCATGGTTATCCGTTCTTGTTATCGATGGAATCAAGTAGACAGTATCGCTGGAAATGCCGTTGTTATCAAGCGTGCGATAACATCGATACATGGACGACGCATCCGATTCGCGACCAGGCATCCGCGAGCGCATCATCGATGCCGCCGCGCAGCTGCTCAAGGAGCACGGCACTTCAGCGGTGACCACCCGCGCCGTGGCCGTCGCCGCCGGCGTGCAACCGCCCGCCATCTACCGTCTGTTCGGCGACAAGGATGGCCTGCTCGAGGCGGTCGCCGAGCATGTGATGACAACCTATGTCGAGGCGAAGGCGGGAATCGTCGACGCTGCCGCCGCAGCCGGAGTCGATCCGCTCGACGACCTCCGTGCCGGGTGGGAGACGCAGCTGGAGTTCGGGCTGGCGAATCCGGATGTCTTCCGTCTGCTGAGCGAGCCGAGTCGCGTTCTGAACTCCCCGTCGGCGGCTGCAGGGCGGCGAGTGCTGGAGAAGCGGATACGCCGGGTCGCCGAATCCGGGCGCCTCCGCGTCAGCGAGCAGCGTGCTCTCGGCCTCGTGCAGGCGGGCGGGGTCGGCGCGGTCCAGACGCTGCTCGCGACCCCGGCTGACCAGCGCGACCCCGGGTTGGGGGAGGCGATGTTCGAGGCCGTGCTGGCGCAGATCCTCGCCGACGCCCCCGCGCGCGGGGCCGACGACACGGTCGCGGCGACCGTCGCGTTCCGCGCGATCGCGCCGTCACTCACCGCGCTCACCGCCTCGGAGCGTCAGCTCATGACCGACTGGCTCGATCGGGCGCTGGCCGCGAAGTAGATCAGGGTCAATCCGGCGGCGACCCGACGGCGAGCCGTGCCGGCTGTGACCCCTCGAGTTCGAGCTGCGGGCCTGGGGTGAAAGGTGAGGCTGCTCCGATGCCGAAGACGGCCGCGCCGGTGAAGACCTCCACGGTCTCCCCGTCGACGAGGATCGTCACGGGCTCGGTCGACGCGGGAACGACGGTGGTCGTGTCCTTCCAGGTGCACACGACGCTCTCGCTGGTCCGGCGAACTCGAAGGGCGTCGGCGTCGTTCGTCGTCGTCCATTCCTCGTCGCGGTCGAGCGTGATCAGCGTGTGGCGGTGCTGATCCGTCTCGTCGGAGTACCCCTCGAGGGAGCCCATC
>BADC01000488.1 GCA_000333435.1 Corynebacterium-like bacterium B27
GCCCCGCGCCGCGCGCCTACCAAGGCGGCGACGGCCGGCTCGGGCCGCACGCCGGTGAAGCGCACCCCTGCGCAGAAACCGGCGACTCCAGCCAAGCCCACCACCCCCGCGAAGCCCACCACCAACCGCCGGCCCGCCGCCGCCCGCACGACGGCTGCCGCTGCGAAGGCCGAGAGCACCACAGCGCCCGACCGCACCGCGTCCGACAGCACCGCGCCGACCGAAGCCGCCGCCACGGATGCGGTGGAGACTCCCGCCGCCCCCGCGCGCAAGAAGCCCGCCGCCCCCCGCAAGCCGGTGCAGCGCAAGTCCGCCGCCGCGCCGGTCGCGGCCGAGCCGACCGGCGACGTCGTCGCGTCGCCGCCGAGCTCCACCCCCGACCTGACCGAGCCGGCCCTTCCGTCGCCGGACGCCGGTCTGCCGCTCGCCGCCCCGGTCACCCTCCTGCCCGTCACCCCCGCCGAACCGCGCACCCCGCGGGTGCCGCGGACGCCGCGCAAACCTCGGAAGGCCGCGAGCGGCCCGCCCGTCGTCGTGCGTGACATCGACCCGGATGCGATCGTGCTGGCCATCTCCGGCCTCACCAAGAAGTTCGGCAGCACCACCGCGGTCGCGGGCATCGACCTGGCCGTGCCGCAGGGCTCCTTCTACGGCATCGTCGGCCCGAACGGGGCCGGCAAGACCACGACGCTCTCCATGGTCACCGGCCTCCTCCGCCCCGACGGCGGCACCATCACCGTGCTCGAGCAGGACGTGTGGCGGGATCCGGCCGCGGCCAAGCGGCTGATCGGCGTGCTGCCCGACCGGCTGCGCCTGTTCGACCGGCTCACCGGGCGGCAACTCCTCTATTACTCCGGCACCTTGCGCGGGCTCGACGCGAAGACGGTCGCCCAGCGCAGCGACGACCTGGCCGCCGCGTTCGGCCTCGAAGACGCGCTGGCGCGCCTGGTCTCCGACTACTCGGCGGGCATGACGAAGAAGATCGCGCTCGCCTGCTCCATGATCCACTCGCCCCGGTTGCTCGTGCTCGACGAGCCGTTCGAGTCGGTCGACCCGGTCTCGGCGGCGAACGTCGTCGAGATCCTCGAGAAGTACGTCGCGGGTGGGGGAACGGTCGTGCTCTCCAGCCACAGCATGGACATGATCCAGCGGGTCTGCGATCGCGTCGCCATCATCGTCGAAGGCACGGTGCTCGCCCGGGGCACGGTCGCCGAGGTGCAAGGCAGCGGAACCCTCGAACAGCGTTTCGTCGAGTTGGCGGGCGGCCGGAAGAGCGCGGAGGGCATGGAATGGTTGCTGAGTTCCTCCGACTGAGGCTCCGCCTGCTCGCCAACACCGCCAAGCGCCCGACGCCGCAGCTGGTCGGGGTGATCATCGGAACCGTCTACGCGCTCATCATGGGCATCGTGCTCATCGCCGCGCTGTTCATGCTCCGTTCGGGTGAGCCCGACCCCACCCGCACCGTCGTGGTCATCTCGGGTGCCGTGGTGGTCATCGGGTTCTGGTTCCTGCCGCTGTTCTTCAGCCGGCACGACGCGATGGATCCGAGGTCGTTCTCGCTCTACGGGGTGAACGACGGCTCGATCGCCCTCGGCCTCTTCCTCGCCGCGTTCCTCAGCGTGCCGGCGCTCATCGTCACGCTGGTCAGTCTCGCCACCATCGTGACCTGGTCGCAATCACCGGGATCGGCGGTGCTCGCCGTGATCTCGGCGGTCGCCGGAGCGCTCACCTGCGTGCTCGGGGCCCGCCTGGCCACCTCCATCGCGGCCTTCGTCTTCACCACCCGCCGATCACGCGAGATCGGCGCGACCGTGGGCGTGCTCGCGGTGATCGTGATCGTGCCGGGCATCCTGCTGCTCATGCTCACCGGCTGGGGCAACGACGGCGGCGGCTTCTTCTCGGCGCTCGAGAACGTGCTGGGCTGGACGCCGTTCGGCGCGGTGTGGGCCATTCCCGCCGACGCCGCGAACGGGCAGTGGGTGTTCGCGGTGCTGAAGCTGCTCATCGCGCTCGCCACGATCGCCTTGCTCTGGCTCGCCTGGAAGGGGCTGGTCGCCCTCATGCTCGTGACGCCGGGTCACGCGACCGAGGAGCGCGAGCACGCCGGTCTCGGCTGGTTCGGCCGCACGCCCACCACTCGCACCGGCGCCATCGCGGCCCGCTCCCTCACCTACTGGGGTCGCGACGCCCGGTACTACGCGCAATTGGTGATCGTGCCCGTGGTGCCGCTCATCGCCGTCATCGTGTTCGTGTTCGTCGGCGTGCCGATCGAGTTCACGGCCCTGCTGCCGGTACCGCTCATGTGCGTGTTCCTCGGCTGGGTGGTGCACAACGACGTCGCCTTCGACAACACGGCCATCTGGTTGCACGTCGTGGCGAGCAGGATCGGGGTTGCCGACCGCATCGGGCGAATGATCCCGGTGGTGCTCATCGCCATCCCGCTGATCGGCATCGGCTCCTTCCTCAGTGTGGTCTTCGCCGACAACCCGGATGCCCTGCCCGCCGTGCTGGGCACGAGCACCTGCCTCGTGCTCACCGGCCTCGGCCTCGGCAGCATCTTCTCGGCCCGCTTCCCCTACCCGGCCACCCGCCCCGGGGACAGCGCCTTCACCCAGCCGCAGTCGACCGGCGCGACCTCGGTGCTCGCGCAGGGCTTCTCACTGCTCGGCACGCTCCTGCTCTCCACCCCGGCCGTGGTCTACGGGGTGCTCGGCGTCTTCGTCGACCCGGAGTACTTCTGGGTGTCGCTCTGGTCGGGACTCGCCGTGGGCGTCGTCGTGCTGGTGGTGGGGGTGGCCTGGGGGGCACGGATCTTCACCGCCCGCGGGCCCGAGATCCTCGCCGCCGCTCAGCGCAACTGAGGCGCCACCGCCGCGGATCGGCACCGCGAGCCCGGGAGCGATCTAGAATCGAGGGCATGGTCCATCCCGTTTCTGGCAGCATCTCCGAGCCCGGCGACATCCCCTCCGGTGGCGGCACCGCCACGCTCGACCGCGAGCTCCAAGAACTCATCGAGGCCGAGCAGTTCGACCCGGGCGACCACGAGCGCTTCTCGCACTACGTGCAGAAAGAGAAGATCCTCGAGTCGGCGCTCACCGGCAAGCCGGTCAAGGCCCTCTGCGGCAAGAAGTGGACGCCGGGCCGCGACCCGGACAAGTTCCCGATCTGCCCGACGTGCAAGGAGATCTACGAGAAGCTGCTCGACGAGTAGGCGACGGGCGCTGAGCCTCAGTCGACGCCGTCGGCGTACACGGTGGTGAGCGCCGGCTCACCGGCGGCCAGCCGGAACGCCTCCGGCGGCAGCTCGCGCAACGCGATCTCGCGTCGCTGCCGCGCCGACTCCACCCCGGCCGGGCCGGTGTAGACCGCATCCGCCTCGCCGTCGGTCATGAGGCGTGCGTGCAGCAGACGTCCGGGCACGACGGCGGGCGCTGCGGCGCCGACGTAGATGGTCTCGGAGGTGGCGACACCGGATGCGCTGAGCACCCGCACCGGATGCTTGCGCCCGCCGTGCGTCGCCTTCTCCGGCGACTTCTTCGCCACCGAGATCCACTCGCCGCCCGAGTCCTGGCGGGCGACCAGCTTGTAGACCATTCCGGCGGCGGGCGAGCCCGAACCGGTGACGACCGAGGTGCCGACCCCGAACGAATCGACGGGGGTAGCTGCCAAGGCCGCGATCGTGTACTCGTCGAGGTCGTTCGTGACGGTGATCTTCGTCGCCGGGTTGCCGAGTTCGTCGAGCTGGGCCCGCACGGCCGAGACCAGGGTGAGCAGGTCGCCGGAGTCGAGCCGCACGGCGCCGAGTTCCGGCCCCGCCACGCGCACGGCGGTGCGCACCCCCTCCGGCACGTCGTAAGTGTCGACGAGAAGGGTCGTGCCGGCGCCGAGGGCGTCGACCTGGGCGCGGAACGCCTCCTCCTCCGAGTCGTGCAGCATGGTGAAGGCGTGGGCGGCGGTGCCCATCGTCGGTACACCCCAGGTGCGGCCGGCCTCGAGGTTCGAGGTGGCCGAGAAGCCGGCGATGTAGGCGGCGCGGGCTGCGGCGACGGCCGAGCGCTCGCCCGTGCGGCGCGAGCCCATCTCGGCCACCGGCCGGCCGCGGGCGGCGGAGACCATGCGCGATGCGGCGCTGGCCACCGAGGAGTCGTAGTTCAGCACGCTCAAGATCAGCGTCTCCAGCAGCACCCCTTCGGCGAACCCGGACTCCACGACGAGGATGGGGGAGTTCGGGAAGTACAGCTCGCCCTCGCGGTAGCCCGTGATCGAGCCCGAGAAGCGGTAGTCGGCGAGCCAGTCGAGGGTCTGGGCGCTGACGACGCGCTGTTCGCGCAGGAACTCGAGCTCCGCATCCTCGAACCGGAACCGGCCGATGAGTTCGAGCAGTCGTCCGGTGCCCGCCACGACGCCGTAGCGCCGACCGGCCGGGAGGGATCGCCCGAACGCCTCGAACACGCATCGGCGGTCGTGCGTGCCGGCTCGGATGGCGGCGTCCACCATCGTGAGTTCGTAGCGGTCGGTGAGCAGGGCGGTCGACGCGGTCACCTTTCCGAGCATACGGCGTACGCCCGCCGCGGGACGGTCGGGTTAGGCTGTCATACCGTGAGCGATGCGCCGATTGGAATCTTCGACTCCGGCGTGGGAGGCCTGACGGTCGCCCGCTCGGTGCGCGACCAGTTGCCGCGTGAGTCGATTCTCTACGTCGGCGACACCGCCCATTCGCCGTACGGTCCGAAGCCGCTGGCCGAGGTGCGCCGCTTCGCCCTCGAGGTGCTCGACGACCTGGTGGAGCAGGACGTCAAGCTCCTCGTGATCGCCTGCAACACCGCCTCGGCCGCCATGCTGCGGGATGCGCGGGAGCGCTACAGCGTGCCGGTGGTGGAGGTCATCCAGCCGGCCGTGCGCACCGCGGTGCAGGTCACCCGCAACAACCGCGTCGGCGTCATCGGCACCACCGCCACCATCATGTCGCGGGCGTACAACGATGCCTTCGCGGCGGCTCCGCACCTGGAGCTGTTCACCCAGGCCTGCCCCGAGTTCGTGGAGCACGTGGAGGCGGGCGACACCACGAGCCGTGAGCTGGTGGCCCTCGCCGAGCGGTACCTCACCCCGCTGGCCGAGCAGGGCATCGACACCCTGGTGCTCGGCTGCACGCACTACCCGTTCCTCAAGGGCGCCATTTCCTACGTCATGGGCGAGGGCGTTCGTCTCGTGTCGAGCGATACCGAGACGGCCAACGACGTCTACCGCACCCTCGTGCGCGCGGGCATCGAGCGCACCTCGCCGGGCCGCCCGGTGTACCGCTACGAGGCCACCGGTGGCAGCGCCGCCGAGTTCCTCCGGCTCGCCGAGCAGTTCCTCGGGCCCGAAGTGACCTCCGTCGAGCTCGTCGAGACCGGCACCATCCCCATCACCCACCCCGCAAGGAGTTCTTCGTGACCGACACCATCCGCAAAGACGGGCGCACCACCGACCAGCTCCGCCCGGTCACCATCGAGCGCGGGTGGAGCGACCAGGCCGAAGGCTCGGCGCTCATCTCCTTCGGCAAGACCAAGGTGCTCTGCACGGCGTCGTTCACGAACGGGGTGCCGCGCTGGAAGGCGGGCTCGGGCAAGGGCTGGGTGACCGCAGAATACGCGATGCTGCCGCGGTCAACGAACGACCGGATGGACCGTGAGTCGGTGAAGGGCCGGATCGGCGGCCGCACCCACGAGATCTCCCGCCTCATCGGGCGGTCGCTGCGTGCCGTCGTCGACCTCAAGGCGCTCGGCGAGAACACCGTCGTCATCGACTGCGACGTGCTGCAGGCCGACGGCGGCACCCGCACGGCGGCCATCACGGGCGCGTACGTCGCCCTGGCCGACGCGATGGAGTGGGCGCGCGGCAAGAAGTTCATCGGGCAGCGCTCCACGCCCCTCATCGACACCGTTTCGGCGGTCTCGGTGGGCATCATCGACGGCGAGCCGATGCTCGACCTCGCCTACGTCGAAGACGTCCGGGCCGAGACCGACATGAACGTCGTGGTCACCGGCCGCGGCCTCTTCGTCGAAGTGCAGGGCACGGCCGAAGGCGCACCGTTCGACCGCACCGAGCTGAACTCGCTGCTCGACCTGGCGCTGATCGGCACCACCGAGCTGGCGGTGCTGCAGAACGCGGTGCTCGCGGCCGGCGCCGGCGACTAGGGCAGGCCGCCGGATGCGAGTCGTGCTGGCCACCCACAACGCCCACAAGGTGGCGGAGTTCCAGGGCATCCTGGGTGCCGCGTTGCCCGAGTTGGAGATCGTCGCCTACGACGGTCCCGAGCCGGTCGAAGACGGCACCACCTTCGCCGAGAACGCGCTGATCAAGGCGCGCGCTGCTGCGGCGCACACCGGACTGCCGGCGCTGGCCGACGACTCCGGGATCTGCGTCGACGTGCTGGGCGGCGCGCCGGGGATATTCTCGGCCCGCTGGGCGGGCCACGGCAAGGGTGCGCAGGCGAACCTCGACCTGCTGCTCGACCAGCTCGCCGACATCGCCCCCGAGCACCGGGCGGCGCACTTCGACTGCCACATCGCGGTCGTCGTTCCCTCGACCGGGTTCGAGCAGGTGGTGTCCGGCCGCTGGCCGGGGCGGCTCGCCACGGCGGCGCACGGCGGTGGCGGGTTCGGGTACGACCCCATCTTCGTGCCCGACGGCTCCGGGGTCACGGCCGCTGAGTTGAGCGCCGACGAGAAGAACGCGGTGAGCCACCGCGCACGCGCTTTCGCGGCCGCGATACCGGTATTGAGAATGAGCGTCATTCCTGACTAGCCGCAACGGTGGCACGAGCCGTTCGCGCGCGGTTACCGTTGAAGGGATGACGAACGCACCCGGCGCCTCGGCGCACGATCACGAGCACGCGGCGGCCTCCGGCTGTGGGCCGGGGTCGGCGCACGCCGCCGCCGTCGCGCGCGACGAAGCGCGTCGCGACGACCCTGCCGCCCCGGGATCAAAGGGCCGGGGCCACTCCGGCCACAGCCATGGCGCGGGTGCGAACCGCACCCGCCTCACGATCGCCATCGCCATCGTCGCCACCGTGCTCGTGGTCGAGACCGCCGGCGCGTTGCTGAGCGGCTCGCTCTCGCTCTTCGCCGACGCCGGCCACATGCTCTCCGATCTCATCGGTCTCGTCATCGCACTCGTCGCCACCGTCGTGGCGGCGCGGCCCGCGAACGAGCGGCACAGCTACGGCTACCAGCGGGCCGAGGTCTTCGGCGCCCTCGCGAACAGCCTCATCCTCATCGGCGTCGCCGCGTTCGTGACCGTCGAGGCGGTCGGGAGGCTCGTCTCGACCCGACCCGGCGAGGTGCAAGGTGCCCTGATGCTGGCCGTGGCGGCGCTC
>BADC01000487.1 GCA_000333435.1 Corynebacterium-like bacterium B27
AGCCGTTGCCCGAGATCGAACGGGTCACCCGTGACGAGCCGTGGCTCGTGCAACAGCGGGTCGTGGGCACCGAATTCTGCAGCTACGCGGTCGCGGTGGGCGGAGAGCTGACGGCCTTCGCCGCCTATCGCCCCGATTGGCGCGCCGGCAACGGCGCCGGCGTGGTCTTCACGCGGCTCGACGAGCGGAGCGGCCCGGCCGCCGAGGCGCGGCGGATCGCCGAGTTGCTCGCACGCCGTCTCGAGCTCACCGGCCAGTTCGGGCTCGACCTGATGGCGACCCCGGCGGGCGTGCAGGTGCTGGAGTGCAATCCGCGCGCCACCAGCGGGGTGCACCTGTTCGACGCGGGTGACGGGCTGGCGGGCGCCTTCTCAGGCGAGGCCGCCCGGCCGCCCGGCCGCCGCTCGGCCCGGTTGGCCGTCCCGCATGCCCTCTACGCAGCGGCGGGCATCCGCCGGCCCGCGGATGCGGCGCGCTGGCTCGGACAGCTCCGGGCACCGGATGTGCTCCGGCCGCCGGCCGATCCGCTCCCGGTCTCCGTGCTGCTGCGTTCGCTGGCCGTTCAGGTGGCGACCTCGCGCCGCATGTCGGTGCCGCTCACGGCCGGCGCGACGCACGATCTCGAGTACGGCGGCGAGCCCCTTCCGCTCCGGCCGGTGCCCGCTCGCCCAGGTCCCCCTCACCCGGCCGGGGACGCGCCGGTGTCCGCGGAGGATGAGGAGGGGGAGTCGCTGGCGCGGTTCGTGACGGAGGTGGCGGCGCGCGGGGGCACCTCCGCCGTCGCGGCGAACGTCGCCGTCGACTTCGACACGGTCCGCGTCGGCCGGCATCTCCTGCCGGTGACGGTGTCGTACGCCGGAGGGGCGTCGGGCTCCGCGTCAGGAGGCCCGCGGGTTTCCGGACGCATCGAGTTACGTGGTGTCGCCGCACACCCACTACGTGCGCTACGCCCGCGAGGAGCTGGGGGAGGTGCGCTCGGCGGCCGCGCGCCGCGCCGCCGGTGCCGCGCTCTTCGGACTTCGACCGGGTGCTGCGGGCAGGTCGCGTCAATGATGCGGTGATCGTGGGCAACCGCTGCTCTCGACGAACCTGCTGCCCGATCTCGACGAGGGGGCGATCGTGGCCACGACCCGCGAGCTTGTCGCCGCGCATCCGCAGCGGGCGGTCATCTGGGGAAGCGTGCACCGCCGGGGCACCGGGCTGCCCGGCGCTTTGCGACGCGCGGGTTACCTTCTCATCTCCTCCCGCAGCGTGGTGTTCACGGCCACGCGCGATGCGGAGTGGCTCACCCTCCGCGACGTCCGGCGCGATCGGGCGCTGTTCGAGGGGTCGGGCTACCGCGTGCGCCGGCTTGCCGCCGCCGACGTGCAACCGGGCGACGACGCGATCCACGCGCGCATCGCCGAGTTGTACACGAAGCTCTACATCGCGAAGTACTCCACCCTGAACCCGCAGTACACGCCCGCGTTCATCGACGCCGCCCGCCGCTCGGGTCTGCTCGAGTTCACCCTGCTCGAGCGTGGCGGCCGGGTCGACGCCGTGTTCGGTGCGCGTGTCGCGCACGGGCTGCTCGCCGCTCCGGTCGTGGGCTACGAGACGCACATCCCGCAGGAGACCGGCCTCTACCGCATGCTCAGCTATCTCATCGCGCTCCGTGCGCACGAGCGGGGCGTCGACCTGCACAACTCGAGCGGGGTGGCGGAGTTCAAGCGCAACCGGGGCGGCGAGCCCGAGCTCGAGTACACGGCGGTGTACGCGCGCCACCTGCCCGCCGGCCGGCGAGCGGCGTGGGCGACGCTCGAGGCGCTGGTCACGAACGTCGCCGCACCGCTCGTGCAGCGCAACGGGCTCTGACGGCCGGGCGAGCGCCCATCGGTATGTGGTGTGAACACAACCCGTGTCTGAGCCTGCGCTCAGTGCGCACGTGGTTCCAGCGCTCTGGTTGCGCGGGCTGCGGGCCGGTAGGCATGGGGTGTGAGTTCTGTGCCTTCCGACGCCGCACGCCTCCTGGGTGCACGCATCCGCGATGAGCGCCATCGCTTCGCGATCAACCAGATGGAGCTGGCCGAGCTCGCTGGGCTGCACTTCACCAATCTCGGCAAGATCGAGCGCGGCCAAGCGAACCCGTCGCTGCACACGATCGTGCGGATCGCGGGCGCGTTGAACCTCAACCCGGCGGTGCTGCTGGACGGCATGACGGCCGACATGCTGCCGGACCGGCCGCACAAGGTGACCGTGGCAGACCTGATCCGAGCCCGGGAAGCCAGCGAGAACGGCTGAGCCGGGCCGGGAGCATCAGAAGCTCACCCGCCAGAGGTACTCGTCGCCGTTCGGGCGGAACCAGCGGATGATCAGCACCGCCGACTGGGGGAGCGACTCGCCCCGGATGCGCAGCAACACCTCCTGACCCGGGACGAGCAGGAGCGGTGCGGTCGCGCGCATCAGGCCCGAGCCCAGCAGGCTGAACGACAAGCCGCGGAGCGGTTCGTCGCTGATGTTGCTGAGCCGGTAGCTCCGTGGTGCATCGCGTCGGTCGAGGCGGAGCGGTACGGGATAAGCGACGGGTTCGGTTTCGTGATGAGTGATGTAACTGCTTGCCATGGGAGCAAGTGTCGCCCCCACCACCGACGATGGACCCCCTTCCGCCGGGCACCGGCGGCAAACTGTGGATAACCTCGCTAGGGGGTGCCGGATGTGTCGGAGGAGTAGCGTTCCAGCGCCTCGTCGATCGGGCCGTCGAAGACCAGCCGGCCCCCGTCGAGGTAGAGTCCACGGGTGCAGAATCGGCGCAGATCGCGCTCGTTGTGGGAGACGAAGAACAGGGTGCGCCCACCGTCGAGGAGCTCCTCGATGCGGCGATAGCACTTCTCCCGGAAGCCCTTGTCGCCCACGGCCAGCACCTCGTCGACCAGAATGATCGGTTCCTCCAGCTGCGAGATCACCGAGAAGGCGATGCGCACGCGCATCCCGCTCGACAGATGCTTGTACGGGGTGTCGAGGAAGTCGCCGATCTCGGCGAACGCGATGATGTCGTCGAACCGCGCATCCACTTCGCGACGCGTCATGCCGTGCAGTCCCGCCGTGAGGTAGACGTTGTCGCGAACCGAGAGGTCGTCGACGAAGCCGCCCGTGATCTCGATCAGCGGCGCCACGCCGGCGTTCACGTGAACGTGACCCTCGTCGGGCAGCACGACCTCGGCCACGAGCTTCAACAGGGTCGACTTGCCCTGTCCGTTGCGGCCGATGACCCCGATCGCCTCACCCTGCCGCACGGTGAAGCTCACGTCGCGGAGCGCCCAGAACTCACCCGGCCGGGTACGCCGCGTGCTTCCGGCGAACAGGTCCTTGAAGCTCCGCCGTGCCCGACGGTTGCGCTTGAACCGGATGCCGACGCGGTCGACCGTGATGACGTCGCGCTCCACCTCAGATCTCCTTCAGCACACTGCGCTCGGAGCGCTGGAACACCAGGATGCCGATGAGCAGCAGCACCACGGACATCCCGGCACCGATACCCACCTGATACCAGTCGAGCTGGTCGGCGAAGAACCCGGCGCGGTAGAGCGAGAACACCCCGCTGAGGGGGTTGAACGCCACCCACGGCTGCAGCTCGGCGGGCAGGTCGTGCGTGCCGTAGATGATCGGCGACGCGTAGAAGAGGAAGCGCAGGGCGAGCTTGACCGCGCGCTCGAGATCCCGGAAGAAGACCACGAGCGGGGCGACGATGAGGGCGACGCCCACCGTGAGCACCGCCTGCAGCAGGATGCCGAGGGGGAACAGGACGAGGTCGCCGTTCACGCTCGCACCGGCGAACACCGCGAACAGCACCAGCACCGGGATGCTCGCGAGGAACTCGATGCCTTTCGACAGCACCAGCCGGTTCACCCAGATGGTGCGCGGGATCTTGGTGGACCGGATGAGCTTCGCCTCCCGCAGGAAGGCCCGGGTGGAGTCGGAGACAGCGCCGTTGAACCACATCCAGGGCAGCAGCGCCGAGAGCAGGAACACGATGTACGGCTCGGTGCCGACCGGCCGGTGGAACACCTGCGTGAAGACGAACCAGTAGATGCCCGCCATCACCAGCGGGTCGAGGATCGACCAGAGGTAACCGAGCGCCGACGTGGAGTACCGCACCCGCAGGTCGCGCCGGGTCAGCAGCCACAGCGAATGCCGATAGCGCGACCAGCCGCCGCTCTTCCGAGACAGCGGCGCCGTTGTCGCTGCGTTCACGAACCGGGGCCCTCCTGTTGCTGACAGGCCCTAACTCTATGACACGGCGCGCACCGCCGGCCTCAGACGAAGAGGTTCGCCCGCTCCAAGTCCTCCTGGAAGTCGACCTCGACCGCGTAGAGGTCCGAGATGTCGACCGGCTCCACGAGCACGCCGTCCTTCTCGATCGCGAGCTCGAGGCCGCGCTCGAAGTAGTCCTGGTCGTTGACCCGCTGCAGGTGGCGGATGAACGCGGCCTTGTCGCGCGACGAGATGTAGTTGATGCCCACAGCCTCGCCGAGCCCGCCGACGACGGTCTTCGACAGCTCGTCGATGAAGCCCTCGGCGGTCGTGGTGTACTTCACCTCTTCGTCGGACACCTTCGCGGTGTTGACAGTGACGAAGGACTGGTCACGCGCGATCATCGGCACCGCGCGGTCGAGCACGCTGGGGTCGAAGACCACGTCGCCGTTCATCCAGAGCACGCCGCCCGACGACGAGGCCTGCAGTGCGCGCAGCAGGCTCTTCGAGGTGTTCGTCTGGTCGTACTCCTCGTTGTAGACGAAGGACGCCTCCGGGAAGGCCTCGATGATGTGCTCGAGCTTGTACCCCACCACGATCGTCACCTTGGCGTTCGACCCGAAGGCGTGCCGGATGTTGTCGAACTGCTGACCCATGATGGTGCGGCCGTCGCTCAGGGGGGTGAGCGGTTTGGGCAGCGAGCGGCCGAGTCGGCTCCCCATGCCGGCGGCGAGAATGACGACCTGTGTGGTCACGTTGGTCTCCTCTGATCGGCGATCACCGGTGCGTGCACGGGCGGCGATCGTGTGCTGTTGGGAGAGGCAACCGAGACGTGTGACAGCAGAGTTCAGACCCGATTAACCTCTCGGTTTCGTTCCAGACACCTCGTCATGCCTGTGTTCAGTGTACTGTGACCCCATTTCGGGGCAAGGGCACGCCTGTGTATCGTTTCTGTTTCGTGATGCGGCCGGCGGCACGGGATGGTGTCAGACTGAGTGCTTCGTGTCAGGGTCGCGCAGCAGCGGCGCAGCCCGGTGCAGGGCGCAAGAGGGATTGATAGGTTAGTGCGGTGAGCTCAGAGTCAGACACTCCAGATGCCGGGGGAGCACCGTCTGGCGGTCCACGGGCCCCGCGCCGCGCGCCTACCAAGGCGGCGACGGCCGGCTCGGGCCGCACGCCGGTGAAGCGCACCCCTGCGCAGAAACCGGCGACTCCAGCCAAGCCCACCACCCCCGCGAAGCCCACCACCAACCGCCGGCCCGCCGCCGCCCGCACGACGGCTGCCGCTGCGAAGGCCGAGAGCACCACAGCGCCCGACCGCACCGCGTCCGACAGCACCGCGCCGACCGAAGCCGCCGCCACGGATGCGGTGGAGACTCCCGCCGCCCCCGCGCGCAAGAAGCCCGCCGCCCCCCGCAAGCCGGTGCAGCGCAAGTCCGCCGCCGCGCCGGTCGCGGCCGAGCCGACCGGCGACGTCGTCGCGTCGCCGCCGAGCTCCACCCCCGACCTGACCGAGCCGGCCCTTCCGTCGCCGGACGCCGGTCTGCCGCTCGCCGCCCCGGTCACCCTCCTGCCCGTCACCCCCGCCGAACCGCGCACCCCGCGGGTGCCGCGGACGCCGCGCAAACCTCGGAAGGCCGCGAGCGGCCCGCCCGTCGTCGTGCGTGACATCGACCCGGATGCGATCGTGCTGGCCATCTCCGGCCTCACCAAGAAGTTCGGCAGCACCACCGCGGTCCTACTTCGTGCGCATCCTCTGACCCCGGTGGAACGGTGGGCGCACGCGGCGAATCGGCGTAGCGTTCAGGGCATGACCGACGACACGACCTCCAACGAGTCCGACTCCACGCCCGACACCGACGAGCTCGCCGACGGCTCCGGCACAACGGCCGAGCCCTCGCAGCAGAAGCACCACGACGC
>BADC01000486.1 GCA_000333435.1 Corynebacterium-like bacterium B27
GTCTCGGGGGTGGGGGTGTCGTTCGTCATGGTTCAACGCTACGAAGAGGGGCGGTGGCGGGCATCCGACCGCGGGCTCATCTTCGTGGTACCCCAGCACGAGTCCGCGCGCGCTGATTCAGGCCGAACCGGCGCGAGGGCGCCGAAGCCGGGGCCGGCGGGGCCGGGTCAGTCGGTGAAGGCGCTCGCGCAGGTCTGCTCGGCTGCCGTCTGGCCCTTCAGGCCGTCGATCACCTCGGGGGCGGCCTCGACCGAGGTGCCTGGCGAATCCGTGGCGGGTGCGTCCGTCGAGGGAGTCGTGGGATCGGTCGGAGTCGTCGGGTCGGTCGGCACGACGGTCGAGCCGGTGCCGGTCGAGTCCTCGGCGAGGGTGAAGGGCTGGTCGGCCTGGATCTTCGCGAACAGGGCGTCGGCGAGATCCTGCGAGGGGACGACCTTGTTCGGGTCGGCCGAGGAGGCGCCTGACGGGTACTGCACGAACACGATGTTGTTGAGGTCGACGTCTTTCATGGTGAGCGCGAGCGACACCATCGAGTCGAGGCTCGAGAGCGAGGTCGAGAGCTTGATGTTCTGGGCGGCGGCCTGCGCGAGCCCGTACAGCTTCGTGATGTCGGTGAGCGTGTTGGCGCTCTTCAACGTGCGCGCCATCGACGACAGGTATTGCTGCTGCGAGGCGATGCGCGCCAGGTCGCTGCCGTCGCCCACACCGTGCCGGTTGCGGAGGAACGACAACGCCATCTGCCCCTCGATCACGCTCGTGCCGGCCGGCAGGTCGAGCCCCGAGTCGGCGTCGAAGATGGGTTCGTTGAGGCACACCGGCACCCCGCCGACCGCGTTGGTCATCTCGATCACGCCGTCGAACGAGGTGGCGGCGGCGTAATTGATGTCGAGCCCGGTGAGGTTCTCGATGGTCGAGTTCACGCAGGCGAGTCCGCCGCGCTCCCAGGCGTCGTTGAGTGGCTGAGCGCTCATGGCGTCGAAGACTTCGCCCGTGTCGGGGTCGGTGCACTCCGGATGCGCGATCACGAGGTCGCGCGGAAAGCTCACCACCACGGCGTTCTTGTGATCGGCCGAGACGTGCAGCAGGATGTTGACGTCGTTCAGCGTGGCGTCGCGCTCGCCGAAGCTGTCGCCCTGGTTCGGGTCGTTGTCGGTGCCCACCACCAGGAGGTTGAAGCCGCCCTCGAACGCCCCGAGCACCGGGGGTGCGGGCAGCGGCGTGGCGTCGTTCCCGCCGAGGTCGACCGCGTTCGCCGTGACCTGCTGCGCGATGTTGCTGATGGCGTACGCGGCCACCGACCCGATGCTCACGAGGGCCACCGCGAGCACCACGGCGAGCGTCTTCACGATCGCCCCGAGGGGCGAGGGCGTGTGCTGACGGCCGTGCCGGATGGGGCCGGTGCTGTGCCGCTGCGGGCGCTCGTGGAAGTCGGTCAAACGGAAGTCCTTCGGGGTCGGGAGCGGCCTCGGGTGGGCGCGCACCGTGTCGACGGATGAGCATAGCCGACGCATTTCGGCGTCCACCGGGGGTTTTCCCAGAATCCCCGGGAGGGGTCACAGACCAGGTTGGCAGGAATTCGACGAACGACGGCATGCGACCCACTCGCGACGCTTTTGCGCTGAACATAGCGTTACTGCCATGACTCTTGCGATGATCCTCTTCGGCTCCCTGGCGGCGATCGGCGTGGCCGCGACGATCCGGGATGTCGTCCGCGACGGCTACCGCCGCCTGCCAGTCCGCGACGCCGACCGACGCCCCTGAACAGGCGCCCCCCTTGCGGGGGGTTCTAAACCGGTATAGATTCTCCTAAACCGGTTCAGACCACGGGCGGAGCCGCCCGACGCAAGGAGGCGACGATGAAGCGCAAGGCGACCATCAACGACGTCGCCCGTGAGGCAGGCGTCAGCAAGGGCCTCGTCTCCTTCGCCCTCAACGACCGACCCGGCGTCTCCACCGAGACCCGCGACCGCATCCTCACCGTCGCACGGGAGCTCGACTACCAGCCCTCGGTGTCGGCTCGCTCGCTCTCCACCCGCAGCTCCTACGCCGTGGGTCTCGTGATCGCCCGCGACCCCGACATCCTGGGTGCCGACCCCTTCTTCCCCTCGTTCATCGCGGGTGTCGAACGTGCCCTGCTGACCGAAGGCCAAGCGCTGGTGCTGAGTGTGGTGGGCGACGACGAGCACGAAGCCGCGGCCTACCAGCGCCTCGCCGCCGATGCCCGCGTCGACGGCGTCTTCCTCACCGATCTGCGGCACGACGACCCGCGCATCCCCCTGCTCCAACGCCTCGGGATGCCCGCCGTCACGCTCGGCCACCCCGAGACGAGCGGGTCCGAGCCCGCCGACGCGCCCTACCCCGCGGTGTCCCTCGACGACACCCCCGGCGTCGTGGCCGCCGTGCAGCACCTCATCGACCTCGGTCACCGTCGCATCGCCCATGTGATCGGGCCGCGGCGGATGCTGCACGCGACCCGCCGCAACGCCGCCTTCGTCGACACCCTCCGCGCCGCGGGCCTGCCGACCGACCTCGTGGTCGAGACCGACTTCACGGCCGCGCAAGGCGCATCCGCCACCGAGCACCTGCTCGATCTCGCCGACCGGCCCACCGCCATCGTCTTCGGCAACGACCCGATGGCCATCGCGGCCATCGGCGTCGCCCACGAGCGCGGTCTGCGCCTGCCCGACGACCTCTCGATCACGGGCTTCGACGACTCCGAGCTCGCGCGTTTCGTCTACCCCTCGCTCACGTCGGTGCGCACCGATCCGCTGCTCTGGGGCGAGGCGGCGGCGCGCACCCTCCTCCGCCTCACCACCACAGGTCACGCCGACGACGTCGACCTCGAACCCGCGCGCGTCATCACGCGCGCCTCGACCGGGCCCGTACGGGCCTGACCAGCCGCGGTCAGCCGACCGCCATCGAAAGGAGCACCATCGTGCAGACACCCTCAGTGAAGAGGTCGAAGCGCATCGTGGCGGCAGCCGTCGCCGTCGCCGCCGGAATCGCCCTCGCCGCCTGTTCCGGCGGCGGAGGCGGAGGCAGCAGCTCGGGCGACCTCACCGCCACCGGGCCCATCGACCTCTGGTACTCGAACAACCCCGCCGAGCTCGAGTGGGGCAAGCAGATGGTGGAGGCCTGGAACTCGGCCAACCCCGACCAGAAGATCACCGCGCAGGAGATCCCGGCCGGCAAGTCGAGCGAAGAGGTGATCGGTGCCGCGATCACGGCGGGCAACGCACCCTGCCTCGTGCTGAACACCGCGCCGAGCGCGGTCGGCCAGTTCGAGAAGCAGGGCGGGCTGGTGAACCTCTCCGACTTCGACGACGGCGCCTCCTACATCGAGGAGCGCTCGGGCGACCTGGCGAAGCAGTACCAGAACGCCGACGGCGACTACTACCAGTTCCCGTGGAAGTCGAACCCCGTCGTCATCTTCTACAACAAGGACCTCTTCGCCAAGGCCGGCCTCGACCCCGAGAACCCGAAGCTGTCGACCTACGACGACTTCCTGGTCACCTCCAAGACGCTGGTGGATTCGGGTGTCGCGCCCTACGCCATCCAGCCCGCGCCGACCAGCGAGTTCTTCCAGATGCAGTTCGACTTCATGCCGCTGTACGCCGCGGCGACCGGCGGTACCCCGCTGATCGAAGACGGCAAGGCGACCTTCGCCGACGACGCCGGCGACGAGGTCGCCCAGTTCTGGCGCGACATGTACGACCAGAAGCTCGCCGGCCAGGAGCAGTACCAGGGCGATGCCTTCGCCGACGGCCAGGCCGCCATGGCGATCGTGGGGCCGTGGGCCATCTCGGTCTACGACGGGGTGAACTTCGGCTCCGTGCCGGTTCCGACGCCCGAGGCCACCGACCCGAAGGATGTCTGGACGTTCAGCGACGCGAAGAACATCGGTCTGTTCAGTGCCTGCAAGAACAAGGGCACGGCCTGGGACGTGCTGAAGTTCGCCACCAGCCAGGAGCAGGACGGCAAGTTCCTCGAGACCACCGGGCAGATGCCGCTGCGCCAGGACCTGCCGACCGTCTACGCCGACTACTTCGCCGCCAACCCCGACTACCAGGCCTTCGGTGACCAGGCCAGCCGCACCGTCGAGGTGCCGGGCGGCCCCAACACCGTGCAGATCATGCAGGCGTTCCGGGACGCCTGGGGCAAGTCGGTGATCTTCGGCGAGGGCGACGTGAAGCAGTCGCTGCAGGATGCCGCCGACAAGATCGACCAGCTGGCGTCGCAGCCGTAGGCCGTGCCATGACCTCCGCCGTCGACAGCCCAGGAGCCCCGGCGCCCGCACGCGCCGGGGCCCCGGGGCCGGGCTCCACCGCCCCCGCCTCCGGGCCACGCGCCAAGCGCCGGCTCTCGCACCGGATCTTCGGCCGCCAGCCGCTCGGCCTGCTGTTCAGCTCGCCCTACCTGGTGTTCGTGATCGCGGTCTTCGCCTTCCCGATCGTCTACTCGGTCTGGATCTCGTTCCACGACTTCTTCTTCGCCGCCCCCGGCGCCAACCCCGAGCGGCCGTTCGTGGGCCTGGACAACTACATCAACGCCTTCAGCAACCCGGCGGTCATCCGCTCGTTCGGCAATGTCGGCATCTTCCTGCTGATCAACGTGCCGCTCACCGTCGTGTTGTCGCTCCTGCTCGCGAGCGCGCTCAACAAGGTGGTGCACGCCCGCACCTTCCTGCGGGTGAGCTTCTACGTGCCCTACGTGACGGCGAGTGTCGCCGTGGTGGCGGTGTGGCTGTTCCTCTTCAACGGCAACGGGCTCGTCAACACTGTGCTCGGGCCGCTCGCGCCCGACCCGTCGTGGCTGATCAACGAGAACCTGGCCATGCCGGTGATCGCGATCTACGTCACCTGGAAGCAGCTCGGCTTCTACATCCTGCTCTACCTCGCGGCGCTGCAGAACGTGCCCAAGGAGCTCTACGAATCGGCCGCGACCGACGGCGCCGGGCGCATCCGCCAGTTCTTCTCGGTCACCGTGCCGGGCGTGCGGCCCGCGACCCTGCTGGTGCTGCTCGTCTCGACCGTCACGGGAGCCAACCTGTTCACCGAGCCGTACCTGCTCACCGGAGGCGGCGGCCCGAACGGCGCATCCGCCAGCCCGGTGCTGCTCATGTACCAGCTCGGCATCCAGCAGGGGCAACCGGATGTCGCGTCCGCGATCGGCGTGGTGCTCGTCATCGGCGTGCTGATCGTCGCATTCATCCAGAACCGACTGGTGGGGGAGAGGGACTGATGGCCGAGATCACCGAAGAACGCGCCGGCCGGATGCGCCACACCCGGCCGACGGGCTGGTCGCGCGCGCAGACCGTCATCCGCGGCGTCGTGCTGGGGCTCGGGGCGATCGTGTTCCTGTTCCCCTTCTACTACATGGTCATCGGGGCCCTGCAGAAAGACCCCGACCCCACCATCGCGGGTGCGTTCCCGAACCCGTCGAACCTCACCTTCGACAACTTCGTCAACGTCAACGAGCGCATCAACCTCGGTACGGGGCTGATCAACTCGGGCATCTTCACCGGCGGCGTGCTGCTGTGCACCGTGGTCTTCGGGGTTCTGGTGGGCTACGCCCTCGCGATGCTGAAGTGGCGCGGTGCCAAGGCGACGTTCGCGTTGGCGCTGCTGGTGCAGGTCATCCCGTTCCAGCTGCTGCAGATCCCGCTCTACGTGCTGATCGCGCGCGACTACGGGCTGGCCGACACGCACGTCGGCATGATCCTGCCGTTCGCCATCAACTCGACGGCCGTGATCATCTTCCGGCAGTACTTCCTGCAGCTGCCCAAGGAGCTGTTCGAGGCCGCTCGGATCGACGGGGCGGGCGAGATCCGCCTGCTCTGGAGCATCGCGCTGCCGCTCGTGCGGCCGGCGCTCGTGACCGCCGTGCTGCTGACCTTCATCGGCCCGTGGAACGAGTTCCTCTGGCCCTTCCTCATCACCAAGGATGCGGCCCTGCAGCCGCTCGCGGTGTCCCTCGCCAACTACATCTCAACGGTCGCAGCGTCGACCGACAACCCGTTCGGGGCGATCCTCGCCGGCGCGGTGGTGCTCGCGGCTCCGGTCGTGGTGCTGTTCATCGTGTTCCAGCGCTACTTCGTCTCGAACGACCTCGGATCGGGAGTGAAAGGATAATGATGACCCCCGAAACCACCACCGTGTCCACCGTGCCCTACCGCCTCGAGCGGGTCGGGATCGTGATGGAACCCGAGCCCGGCAACGAGCTCGAGGCCGAGGGGGTGCTGAACCCGGCATCCGGCCGCACCCCCGACGGCGCGCTGTACCTGCTGCCGCGACTCGTCGCATCCGGAAACGTGTCGCGAGTCGGTCTCGCGCGGGTGCTGCTCTCCCCGGAGGGCGTCCCGACGGGAGTCGACCGCGAGGGGGTCGTGCTGGCGCCCGACCGCGAGTTCGAGCGCGGGGCGCACAACGCGGGCGTAGAAGACCCGCGGGTGACGTTCATCCCCGCGCTCGGGCTGCACGTCATGACCTACGTCGCGTACGGGCCGCTCGGGCCGCGGACGGCCGTCGCCGTCTCCTCCGACCTCCGGGAGTGGACCCGGCTCGGCCCGGCGACGTTCGCCTACGACGACGCGCTGTCGATCGACCTCGGTCTGTTCCACAACAAGGACACGGTGTTCTTCCCGGAGCCGGTGACGGCCCCCGACGGCACGCCGTCGTTCGCGGTGCTGCACCGGCCGATGTGGGATCTCGGCGAGACCAAGCCCGGCGAGGGCGTGCGGCAGCCGGCCGGGGTGACGGATGCGCGGCAGAGCATCTGGATCAGCTACGTGCCGGTCGCCGCCGTCGAACGGGACATCGCGGAGCTCACCCGCTGGACGCGGCACCGCTTCCTCGCCGGACCGGAGTTCCCGTTCGAGGAACTCAAGATCGGCGGCGGCCCCGCGCCGCTGCGGGTGCCGGAGGGGTGGCTGCTCATCCACCACGGGGTGACCGGGGTGATCGACAGCGCCTTCTCGCAGCAGCAGAAGGTGAACTACGCCGCCGGCGCCATTCTGCTCGATGCCGACGACCCGTCGCGGGTGATCGCCCGCACGCCCGAGCCGCTGCTCGCGCCGGAGACCGAGGAGGAGCGCAGCGGCATCGTGCCGAACGTGGTCTTCCCGACCGCCATCGAGGAGATCGACGGCACCCACTACGTCTTCTACGGCATGGCCGACTCGAAGATCGGGGTCGCGCGCCTCGTGCACACCTGATCCGCGCCGCCTTCCCGCACTCGCCCTCGAACAGGAGCTCGACGATGAACTCATTCCGCCGGCGGATCGCCGCCTCAGCCGCCAGCCTCGCCCTCGTGGTCGCATCCGTCTCGATCGGCGCGGCCGGCGCGGCCTCCGCAGCCGGCGCGCCGAACGACACGGGTGCGCCCGCGTCGCTCACCAACACGGCGCACCTCGACTTCCTGCTCGACGACGTCTCGCCGGCGGCGGTGCCGGGGCACACGACGTACCGGCTCGACACCGAGCCCGCGCTCACGCTGCCCTGGACCTACGCCGACGCCCGCGACGGCGGCACCTTCGAGCGGGTCGGCGGCGGGCCGCTGGATGCGAGCACCGGGCACTACGCCCAGGGCGCGTTCAACAGCGACGACGTCGCGCGGGCCGCGGTGGTGTACCTGCGGCACTGGCAGCTGACGGGCTCCACGGCCAGTCGCGACAAGGCCTACGAGGTGCTGCGCGCGCTGGCGTACTTCCAGACGACGACCGGGGAGGACGCCGGCAACGTCGTGCTCTGGATGCAGCCCGACGGTCTGCTCAACCCGAGCGCCGAGCCCGTCGAGCTGCCCGACCCGAGCGACTCGGCCGAGAGCTACTGGCTGGCGCGCTCGCTGTGGGCGTTCGGGGAGGGCTATGCGGCGTTCCGCGACGCCGATCCGGCGTTCGCGTCGTTCCTGCAGGAGCGGCTGCGACTCGGGGTCGGCGCCGTCGACCGGGAGGTCCTCGACGCCTACGGCAGCTACGCGGTCGCCGACGGCGTGCAGGTTCCGGCTTGGCTGATCGTCGACGGCGCGGATGCGACGGCCGAGGCCGTGCTCGGACTCGCGGCCTACACCGCCGCCGCGCCCGACGACGCGGGAACGCGGGACACGCTGGCGAAGCTCGCGGAGGGTCTCGCTGCGATGGCGTCGCCCACCACCGACCCCGCGGGGCCGGGCTCGGGTGCGAAGCCTGCCGCGCCGGCCGACCCGGCCGGACCGGCCGCGGACGCTGCAGACGCGGACAGCGCGGATGCAAGCGCGGGGAGTGCGGCGGCGGCCGACNCNAGCGCCCTCGGCGGCGGCGCACCGCTCGT
>BADC01000485.1 GCA_000333435.1 Corynebacterium-like bacterium B27
GCGGGCTCCCCTACCACTACGCGATCGGATTGGCGGACCTCGGTCTGGAGTGACATGAGCGACTCCCCGAACGACTCGCCGCGCCACGATGGCGACGGCGCCGCGCGGCCGGCCGCGACGGGGCGGCCGGCGGCGGCCCACGGGGTCGAGCGCGGCGGGGGTGGCGGCGCCGGGAGCGGTGCGGATGCAGCGCGCGGGCGGTACGTGGGGGCGCATCGCGCGGCGAGCGGCCCGAGCGGGGGCCCGGTGCACGCGGGCGCGCCGTCGGGATCGCGGTGGTGGCTCGTGGGCGGTGGCGTCGTGGTGCTGGCGGTGATCGTGGGGCTGTTCTTCGTGGGGTTGCGGATGGGGGCGGCGGGCGACGGCGGGAACGGCGGCGAAGCGGCGCGTCTCGGGTCGGCGACGGATGCGGGCGACGGGGTGGGTGCATCCGGGAGCCCGGCGGGGGACGGATCGCCGGCGGGTGCCGCGACGGCGAGCCCGACGTCGCCCGGGGCCGCAGCGGCTGCCGGGGCCGACGCCGCAGCCGACGCGGTCGCGCCGCCCGGGCCGCTCGCGCCCGGCGTGCACGACTGGGACGCGCTGCACGGCGGCGAGTGCCTGAGCGGGTACAGCTCGCCGTGGGAGCCGCAGTACACCGTGGTCGACTGCGCCGGCGACCACACCGCTCAGCTCGTGTCGCGGGGGGCGTTCGCTGAGGACGCCGCGGCGCCGTACCCCGGTGAAGCCGAGCTGATCTCGCGGCTCAACCTGCTGTGCACGGCTCCGGCGGTGCTCGATTACGCGGCGGCGCAGGCGGTGCCGGACATCCAGTGGCAGGCCGCCTACCCCGCCGACGAGGGTCGTTGGGCGACCGGAGACCGCTCGTACTTCTGCTTCTTCTCCCGCACCTCGGGCGAGGCGCTCGGCGGTACGCTCGTCGCGACCCCCGCGGGGTGAGTTTTCCTCTGCGATGTCGGAGGGCGCCGGATAGAGTGAACGCGATGAACCAGTTCGCCCGCCTCCTCCGCATTCCCGTGTTCGGGGTGCTTGTCGCGCTCGCGCTCGCGGTGCTGGCAGCGTCGATCGGCGCCGCGCCCGCCGCATCGGCTGCCGGTGCTGCGTCGAGCCGAGGGGCGCTCGCCGCGGTGCCGGGCGACGTCAACGACTTCACGTTCGCCTCCTTCGACGCCCGCTACGACCTCGGCGTCGCCGACGACGGCCACTCCACGCTCGACACCACCGAGACCTTCGTGGCCGAGTTCCCCGACTTCGACCAGAACCACGGCATCCAGCGGGCGATCCCGCTGCGGTACCAGGGGCATCCGACCGACCTCACGCTCACCTTGGTGACGGATGCGACGGGGGCGCCCCGCGAGTACAGCACCGAGACCGACGACGAGAACCTCATCGTCACGATCGCCGGCGACGAGTTCGTGCACGGCGAGCAGAGCTACGTGCTGCACTACACGCAGCGCGACGTCACGGCCTACTTCCCCGACACCGACGACGACGAGTTCTACTGGGACACCAACGGCACGCTCTGGCGCCAGCCCTTCGCCGTGCACACCACCACGACGACGGTGCCAGCCGGTCTCACCGGCGCGCTCACGGGCAGCAACGCCTGTTTCGTGGGGCCCGAGGGGTCGGGTGAGCCGTGCACGATCGAGCAGAGCGACGACGGCGATGTGGCGGTTTTCACCACCCGCAACGAGAACCTCGCGCCGGGCGACAACGTCACCATCGGCATCGCGTTCGAGCCGCACACCTTCGCCGAGCGCGACACGTCGTATCTCTCGGCGGCGTCGAGCTGGGTGCAGCTGATCAGCGTGATCCTCGCCTTCGGGGCAGTCGTGCTGGCGGTGGTCTACCGCATCCTCGGGCTGCGGGATGCGCCGGGCCGGCCGGTCATCGTGCCGGAGTACACGCCGCCGCCGGGCGCCGACCTGCTCATCGCCTCGGTGGTGATGAAGAAGACGTCGCGCGCGGCCGCCGCCTCCTTCGTCGACTACGCGGTGCGGCACAACATCCAGATCGTCGAGCAGGAACAGGATGCCATCTTCGGGCCGAAGACCGCGTACTGGCTGCGCCTGCTCACCTGGCAGGGGCTGAATCCGAGCGAGATCGAGTTCGCGCGGGTGCTGTTCGGTTCTGAACTCACGCCGGGAACCTGGCGGGAACTGAAGAAGAACGACACGACGCTCTCGAAGTCGGTCTACGCGGTGATGCAGGCCACGAAGAAGCGCGCCTTCACCGAGGGCTACCTGCGGTCGGGGGTGCGCCGCGTCGGCGGTCTGCTCCTGGCGCTCACGATCGTGCTGGCCGTGGTCGGTGTCGTCAGCGGGCTCAACTCGGCGAACGACGATCTTGGTGGTGGGCTGCCCATCCTGCTCATCCCGGTGCTCGTCGTGGCGGTGCTCGCGGTGGGAGCCATCGCGTTCCGCAACCCGCTCACCGCGAAGGGGGCCGAGCTGCGCGACTACATCCGTGGTGTCGAGATGTACATCGACTGGGCCGAAGAAGACCGGTACAAGATGCTGCAGAGCCCGGAGGGGGCGCTGAAGACGGGGATCAACGCGCCCGACTGGGGCCAGGTGGTGAAGCTCTACGAGAAGCTGTTGCCGTACGCGGTGCTTCTCGGCCAGGAGACCGAGTGGGCGAAGGTGCTGGGCACCTACTACGAGAGCCTCGGCAGTCAGCCCGACTGGTACGGCGGCAGCTCGGGCACGTTCAACGCCTACCTGTTCGCGTCGAGCATCGGTGCGATGTCGACGAGCGCCGCGTCATCGTACTCGGGGAGTTCGTCGAGCAGCTCGAGCGGATTCTCGGGCGGCGGCGGTTTCTCGGGCGGTGGCGGCGGAGGTGGCGGCGGCGGAGGGGTCTGACCTGACCAGACCGCTCCGCCGCCGAGTCCCCGGATCCCGCTGGGTCAGTAGCTGCTCGCCGCCGCCCCGATGAGGGCGAAGCCGGCGACGGCGACCCAGAAGAAGGCCACGAGGAGCCACCCGGCGAGGGTGACGTAGCCGAGGATGAGGCCGGCGAGGGTGATCCCCCGGCCGTCTTCGCCCGACTTCTTGATCTGGCTCAGCGCGAT
>BADC01000484.1 GCA_000333435.1 Corynebacterium-like bacterium B27
GCTCGCGACGCTTCAGCAGCGAACCCAGTCGAGGTTCTGCTCGTACTGCGCGGTGGCCCAGTACGCCGTGTTCTCGGCGACCGCCATCGACCGCTCCTCCACCGGACCGGGCTCGTCGAGCACGGGGGTCGGGATCGGCTCGTAGAAGAACGGGTCGGTCTCGAACACGGTGCTGCCGACGCCGACCGAGAGGTCGAATCCGGCGCTGTGCGTGTCGATGCGGTTGCTGACGGTGAGCGTGATGGGGTTCGCGTCGTCGCCCGTGTCGGGACGGGCATCCATCGTCATCCAGAAGTCCTGGCTGATCGAGGGAGTGTCGGCACAGCGCGCCGGGCCGGCGTTGTCATAGCTCCCCAGCACCGTGCCCGAGCCGTCGTCGGCCAGCACGTCGAGGTGCGTCACACCGGTCAGGTTCCAGGTCTCGGCCGTGTCGCCCAGGTCGTAGAACTCCTCGGCGAACACCATCGGGCCGCTGCACAGCTTGTACTGCACCCGCGGCTGCAGCGGCATCGTGGTGGCGTTCGTCACCGCCACGTCGACCGATGACGGGTCGGCGGCGTTCGGCGTGAACGTGAGCGATGACGGCGGCAGTACATCGGCGTCGAACGTGGTCGTGATCTCCTGTGTCATGGCGCCGGAGTCGTCGACCACCCAGAGCGTCGCCACGAGCGATCCCGGCTTCACCGGGAACGGACCCGTGCGGTAGGTGTAGGTGGGCGCATCCACGGGCGCCTCGGCCCGCTCGGTCGTGTCGGTGTAGACGTGACCCTCGGCCGACGCGAGGCGCACCCGCAGCGAACCCTTGCCGACGAACGTCACGTCGAGCGACACCGTCGGGTTGCCCGCGAAGTCGTGGTTCACCCACGGGTCGAGATGCTGCGCGATGATGTCGCTCACCACGAACCCGGCGTCGATCGTGACATCGCCGCTCGCGACCGTGAAGCTGTGGTCGCCCAGGGCGATGTCTCCCGGCAGCACGAGGTAGCGGTGCAGCGACCCGCTGTCGTCGACCGTGCCCGAAAGCACCGGTGCCGAGTCGCCGTCGAGCGTCACGGTGTAGGGGGCACCCGGCGTGAGCCCGCTCGCGTCGAGCCCGGTGCCGCTGCCGGCACGGATCCAGTGCGGATCGACGGATGCGACGGGCTCGTCCGACGCGGGCGGCAGGTCGGGCGATCCCGGCGTGGTGACGGTGACCATCGTGCTGTGCCCGGTGTCGCCGTAGGAGATGCGCCCGAGGTAGCTTCCGCCCGGTGCGAGCCCGCTCCAGGAGGCGGTGACCGCCGTGGGCTCACCGGTCACCGTCGACAGCGTGGCGGGTGACACGGTGAACGCGCCCGTGGCCGTCGCGGGGTCGATCACCGACGAGGTGAGCGTGAAGGCCAGGTCGCCGGTGCCGGCGAAGAAGTCGACCGCCGCGATGTACTGGCCGGGTGCGAGGTGGTCGGCGTCGAGGTCGACGCGCTCGTCGGCCGAGCCGGTGGCCGACTGCCCCACCAGCTGCGTGTTGTCGAAGGGGTCGATCGCATACACGCTGAGGTCGAGGTCGGCCGAGTCGTCGGCGGCGTCGAGGTCGAAGCGGGCGAAGGTGCTGCCCTCCGGCACGTCGATCACGAAGGCCTGCGTCGAGCTGCCCGCCGCGCCGGTGCCGCGGTTCACCTGGCCGCGCGACAGACCCGCCGAACCGACGGCGTAGCTGGCGGTGTCACCGCCCAGCACGGTCACGTCGACCGAGCCGTCCGCCCCGGCGCCCGCCGCCTCGGCGGGCGCGTCGAGCGAGATCGGCCGCACCGCGAGCGGGCTGCGCACGGAGGCGCCGGTCGCGTCGTCGGTCCAGTCGAGGTAGCCGGTGACGAAGGCGTCGAGGGGCGCATCCGTTCGGGTGAAGGTGACGGTGTAGCTCTGCTCCTCACCCGCGCCGCTGAAGCTCAGCGTCGCCGGGGAGACCGCAACGTCGACCCCGGGGATCGACACCGGCTGCGCCGTGTAGGAGCCGGCCGCAGTCGCCGTCACCGTGCGGGTGACCGTCTGCGTTCCGGGCAGGCCGCCGATGCCGATCGAGGGGAGGTTGAGGTCGGAGGGGTCGAGCGGAGCGCTCCCGAAGCCCGAGTAGCCGAGCGCGTCGGTGTATGCCATCCAGTCCTCGACGTCATTGAGGTAGAGGAGTCCGGGCTCGAAGAAGCGGGTCGGGTCGACGTGACCGGCACCCTGCGCGAACGGGTCTTCGGCCGGATCGCCGGCGCCGTCGACGGTGTCGTACGCCGTGGTCATCATCGCCGACTTGATCTCGGCCGGCGCGGCGTTCGGATGCACGCCCAGGTAGAGCGCGGCGAGCCCGGCGATGTGCGGTGAGGCCATCGAGGTTCCCGACATGTACTCCCAGGTCGGGTCTCCGCCCTCGGCGTTCGGCCCGGCGGCGAGGATGGCGACGCCGGGAGCCGCGATGTCGGGCTTCAGCATGTCGCCCCCGTCGGCCAGGATCGGGCCGCGCGACGAGAACCCCGCCACCTGCGGGCTCGGCGCCGACGGGGTGCCGGTGGTGTTGCCGTTCTCGAAGGTGACGGTGGCGCCCGCGGTCGCGGCGTAGGCCGTGACGGCGTCGTAGGCGTCGGCGTTCAGGTGCACGGTGGGCACGGCGTGGGCGTCGAGGTCGAGCGAGCTCGGGGCCGGGTTCACGAGCAGCATGCCGATGCCGCCGGCCCGCGCCACCTCGGCCGACTTGAGGGTGCGGTCGATGACGCCACGCTCACAGAACACGATGGCGCCGGCGACGAGAGCAGGGTCGAGGGTGTCGGGCCCGCAGAGCTGCGGGTCGACGGCTCCGGCCGCGGCGGCGGCGGACGCGGAGACGAGCCGGCCGCTGATCGTGCCCTCGGCCGGGAGTGTGATCGACGCACCGACGAAGGCCTCGCCGTCGCCGAGGCGCGCGGTGGCGTCGCGGGTGGGGATGGTGCTCGCTGCGACCGTGGTGATCCAGGGCGAGGCGTTGTCGGCGGTGGAGGGGGCGTCGCCGTCGTTGCCGGCCGAGGCGGCCACGAAGATGCCCGCCGCGGCGGCGTTGAAGAAGGCCTGGTCAGTGAGCGAGACCGTGGTCTGCGCAGCCCCGGAGCCGATCGAGTAGTTGATCACGTCGACCCCGTCGGCCACCGCGGCGTCGATGGCGTGCAGGATGTCGCCGGTCGCGCATCCGTCGTCATCGGTCGAGACCGCGTCCGGGCCCTCCCAGCAGACCTTGTAGGCGGCGATCTTCGCGGCCGGTGCGACGCCCGAGATCTCGCCGAGCTCGGCGCCGGCGACCGTCGCCGGCACGTCGTGCTGACCGCCCGCGGTGCTGGCGGTGTGCGAACCGTGGCCCGCGCCGTCGCGCGGCGAGAGGTACTCGCCGATGCTCGGGCCGCCGATGTTGGCCTCGCCGAAGTTGTCGACGAAGTACTGCGCGCCCACGATCTTGGTGGAGCAGTCGTCGGCCGTGAACTGCACGCCCTCGACGCAGGTGCCGTGGAACTGCGACCCGTCGGCCTTGTCGAACACGATGGTGTCGCCGTCGCGGTAAGGCGCATCGCCCGGCGTGGTGCCGAGCGGGTCGCCGGCGAAGGACGGGTTCTCGGGGGCGATACCGGTGTCGATGATGCCGAGCACCACGCCCTTGCCGGCGTTCTCGACGCCGCCGATCGCGGCCCACACCCCGTCGTCGCCGTCGAGGCCGAGGAACTGGGTCGACGACTCGGGCTCGTCGAGCTGCAGGATCTCGTCAGGCACCACGGCGGCCACGCGCGGGTCATCGGCGAGCTTCTCGGCCTGCTCGGCGGTGAGCTCGCTCGAGAAGCCGTTGGTGGCGAGGGTGTAGGAGGTGGTGACGGATGCGCCGACCCCGGCCGCGAGCTCGTCCTGCGTCGAGGTCAGATGGGCCGCGTAGCTCTGCACCGCCCGCGAGGTGGTGTCGAGGTCGGAGTCGTCGCGGGCGCGGGTGGCGCGGAGGCCGGCGATGCCCCCGGAGTAGCTCGCGACCGCGGGGTCTTTCAGGGTGACGATGTAGTGGCCCGCCTGGTAGCCGCCGGCGGGAGCGCCGGGCGTCTCGAAGGCGGGGGCGCCGGATGCGCTGACGGCAGCGGGCGCGGAGGTGAGCGCCGGCGCGGCGAGGGCGGCTCCCGACGGCAGCAGACAGCCGACGCCGACGAGGGCGGCTGAGGAGAGGGCGGCGAGCACCCCGGCCAGGCGGCGCGGGTGGCGCGGGCACTGGGCGCCGAGCGAGCGAGGGGTGCGGTTCGAGGAGCCGATCACAGGGGGAGACCTCCGAAGGGAAACGGTGCCGCAGAGCGCGGCGCCTCCCAGTGTGGAGGGAGCGGGATGGCCGTTCGTGGCCTTCAGCGGACGCTGGCCGCAGGCTGCCACTTTCTGAAACGTGCCCGTAACGGGGGTGTCACACCGCGGTCACACCCAGCCTCGGCGGGCGGCCTCGACGCCCGCTTGGAAGCGGTTGTCGGCGCCGAGTTCCACCATCAGCTCGTGACTTCTGCGGCGCAACGAACGCGTCGACATGCCGAGGCGGCGAGCGATCACCTCGTCCTTGAGCCCGGCCCCGATGAGCGCCAGGATGGCCTGCTCCTCCCGCGTGATGCGCCGCGAGGGCACGGCCGGAGTCGGCGCCGCCGGCGGTGCCGGGTCGAGAAGCGGTGTGGCGTGCATCCGCTCGCGCGCTTCGGGCAGCGGCAGGGCGCGTGCCCAGTTGAACTCGAACAGGTCGCAGAGCGCCGCCACCATCGGCGCCGATTCGGTGACGATGGCGTCGCTCCGCCCCTCCGCCACGCTCAGCGAGACGAGCGCCGTGGTGCGGTCGGCGATGGCGAGCTTCACCGGGAGATCGGCGATGATGCGCGCCTGCTCGCCGTGCTCGGCGAGCCGCTCCGCCTCCTCCCAGCTGCCCTCGCGGGTGAAGCTCTCTGCGGTGTAGACCGCGCGCCACGAGACCCCGCGCGCGAGCACCACGGCCTCGAGCGGCTCGAGCGACGACGAGACGTAGGGCGGCCGGTCGAACACGAGCAACTCACGCGTGGCCTGGTGCTGCAGGCGCACGTACCAGCTGGCCACGGCGTCGCGGTCGCTCAGGATGCGCGTCTCGGTGCTGTCCTCGACGCTCGTCGTGCTCTTGTCGAACTGGTCGGCGAGGGTGGGGATGAGCTGACGGATGCGCCCCACGCCGTCGCTCAGCTGCTCCACCATCGAGGTGAGCGAGTACCGCGGATCGACCGGCACGTAGAACCCGGCGTCGCTGCGCTCGCGCGAGATCAGGCCGAGGTGCCGGAGCGCTTCGAGCTCGGCGGCGGCGGCGGTCTCGTCGAGCTCGAACCGTGCGGTCACGTCGGCGAGGAGGGTCTTGCCGCGATGGATGACGAAGAGGTAGATCTGCTCGGCCGTGGTGGAGAGGCCTGCGAGGGCGAGAACAGAAGGGGTGGTGGTCACCCCACCAGCTAAGCGTGTTCCGCGCCCCGGATAAACTGGGCCCGTGACCGACGCGCGCAGCCAACTCATCGAGTACATCAAGACGGATGCCGTGTTCCACGGCGACTTCACGCTCACGAGCGGCAAGAAGGCCTCCTACTACGTCGACCTGCGGCGGGTCTCCCTCGACCACCGGGTCGCACCCCTCATCGGGCAGGTGATGCTCGACCTCATCGCGGGCATCCGCGACGTCGACGCGGTGGGTGGGATGACCATGGGCGCCGACCCCATCGCGGCCGCCGTGCTGCACCAGGGCGCCGCTCGCGGGCTCGCATACGACGCCTTCGTGGTGCGCAAGGGCCGAAGGACCACGGGCGCGGCCGGCAGGTCGAGGGGCCGGATGTGGCGGGCAAGCGCGTGATCGTGCT
>BADC01000483.1 GCA_000333435.1 Corynebacterium-like bacterium B27
CCGGCGGCCGCGGTGGCCGTCGTCTTCGGCAGCCCATGCTCGCGCTGCCGGGCGAGACCGCCGATCAGTTCTCCTCCCGCATCGAACGTGAGGTGCGGCGACTGCACTCCACCGGGGCCGGCACCGCTGCCATCCCCGCGCTGCCGACCGCCGCCGACACCCGCACCACCCAGAAAGGCGCAGCATGACCGACGTGAAGCACATGAAGTGGTGGGGCTGGGGCGTCGAAGGCGTCGGCTTCCACTTCGAGGACAAGCCCGAGTTCGTGCCGTTCGTGCAGAAGGCCGTGGCGCTCGACGTGCGCACCCCTCCGGTGCCGCCGCTCGACTTCGATCAGCTCACCGTCGCCCCGCCCCGGCTCTCGCCGTCGTTCGAGACCACGCTGGTCGCGATCGTGGGGGAGGAGAACGCCCACACCGACGACGTCACCCGCGTGGTGCACACCTACGGCAAGTCCATCCGCGACCTGTTGCGCATCCGTCGCAACGAGATCGCCCGCGTGCCCGACATCGTGGTCTACCCGGCCGACGAGTGGGACGTGCAGCAGATCGTCGACGCCGCCGTCGCCGAGGGCGCCGTCATCATCCCGTTCGGTGGCGGCAGCAACATCGCCGGCAGCCTCGAGCCGTTGCCCGACGAGACGCGCACCATCGTCTCGCTCGACCTCGGCCGGCTGAACCGTGTGCTCGAGATCGACGAGGGCTCGGGGCTGGCGCGCATCCAGGCCGGCGCCCAGGGCCCCGACATCGAGGAGCAGCTCGGCGCGAAGGGCTGGACGCTCGGACACTTCCCCGACAGCTTCACCCACTCCACCCTCGGCGGCTGGGTCGCCACCCGGTCGTCGGGCATGCAGAGCGACAAGTACGGCGACATCGCCGACATCGCCCGCGGGCTCCGAATGGTGCGCCCCGGCACGATCGTGGAACTGCGTCCCCTGCCGTCCACCTCGACCGGGCCGAGCGTGCGCGAGATGATCATCGGTTCGGAGGGGCGCCTCGGCGTCATCACCGAGGTCACCGTGCAGGTGCACCGCGTGCCCGAGGTGCGGGAGGTGCAGGCCTATTTCTTCCCGAACTGGAAGGCGGGGCTCGCCGCCATGCACGAGATCTCGGAGTCGGACGCATCGCCGTCGGTCACCCGGGTATCGGATGCCCGTGAGTCCGGTTTCTCGCTGGCCACCCGCAAGGCGTCGAAGGGCGTCTCGGGTGCGGCTCAGGGCATCCTGATGTCGGTGCTGAAGCGGCGCGGCTGGAACCTTGAGGACATGTGCCTGTCGTTCATCGGCTACGAGGGTTCGGCCTCGCACGTGTCGTACGAGAAGAAGCTCGTCGGCGCGATCGTGAAGAAGCACGGCGGCATCGGCGTGGGCAAGGGCCCGGGCGCGCTCTACGACCAGAAGAAGTTCGACACGCCCTACCTCCGCGACTTCCTGCTCGACCGGGGCGCGCCGGCGGATGTGTCGGAAACGGCGGCGCCGTGGTCGAAGCTGCAGGAGGTGTACGACACGAC
>BADC01000482.1 GCA_000333435.1 Corynebacterium-like bacterium B27
CCTCCGCCGCCTCGCTCTCGCCACGGCCCAGCCGGTCGAAGACGAGTGTCGTGACGCCCAGCTCGGCTGCGCGCTCGGCGGTCTCGGTCGTGATCGGGTCG
>BADC01000481.1 GCA_000333435.1 Corynebacterium-like bacterium B27
ATCGTCATCGCCGACGCGGTCAGCCCGCGGGTATCGCCAGAACCCCCGATGACGATGCCGATCCTGCTCCCGTCGGGAGTGTGACGGGCGGCGTCGCGGCGTCGGCCTGAGGCACGTTCTCCCACGGCGCGGGGAACGGGAAGTAGCGCTCGAGGAACGAGATGACGGCAGCCGTGCGCTGCTCCACCTCGATCTCGGGCTTCGAGCCGTCGTTCAAGCAGAACATGTCCATCGACCGCTTCTTCAGCAGGGTGTCCATCTGCTTGAGCGCCGAGCGCAGGGTGGTCTCGATGTACTTGACCTTCGCATCCGTCTGCACCACCGCTCGGCCCGTCATGAGCGCGTAGTAGTGGTAGAACGAGTTCGTCACCGAGATGTCGGTGGCCGACCGGAACGGGCTCGCCGCGGTGCGCGCGAAGGCCTCGGGGAACTCCTGCTCCATCTCGAACAGCACGCTCTTGCGCAGCGGCGCCGCACAGTGCTCGAGATGACGGGTGGTGATGCGGCCGAAGCGCTGCTGCAGCAGCTCCCGGTTCACCCGGGCGGCGTTCTCGAACCCGCTACGGCGCACGTCGTTCGAGCCGAGCCCGATGCGGGTGGAGGCCTCGACGAACTTCGAGATACCGCCCGGCGAGAAGAACAGGTCGGGCTGCACCGGCCGGCCGAAGAACATGTCGTCGTTGGAGTAGAGGAAGTGCTCGGACAGGCCCGGGATGCGGTGCAGCTGCGCCTCGACGGCGTGCGAGTTGTGCGTGGGGAGGTTCGAGAGGTCGGCGAAGAACTGCTCGCTCGGCACGATCGTGACCCGGGGGTCGTCGGCCAGCCAGGCCGGCCTCGGAGAGTCGGTGGCGATGAAGATGCGACGGATCCACGGCGCGAAGGTGTAGACGCTGCGGAGCGCATACTTCAACTCGTCGATCTGGCGGTAGCGCGCCTCGGAGTCGTCGCCGTCGCCGACCACGTAGCTCGCCATGCGCTTGGCGCGGGCCCGCTGGAACTCGATGGCCGTGCCGTCGACCCAGGAGAACACGATGTCGATGTCGAAACCGACGTCGCTCGCGAGCGCGTCGAACATGCCCTGGATGGTGGTCCAGGTGCGCCCGAAGAGCTCGACCGTGGTCTCGACGATCTCGTCGCGCGGGATGATGCGGCGGGTGAGCGAGTTCTCGACCGGCGCCTCGACCACGTCGCCGTTCTCGCGCCAGAACTCCAGCTGCACGGCCGACCCGGCGCCGTAGCGCAGGCGGCCGATCGGCTCGATGCGGGGGCGGAACAGGCGCATCACGCGCGCCTTCGGGTCGCGGGCGAGCTTGCCGTCGGCCACCAGGAGCGCGGGGGCCCCTGGTGCCTTCGAGTAGAAGGGCTCGGTCGCCATCGCGGCCAGGAGGGCTCGCTTGGCCTTCTTGCGGTCGGTCCAGCGCACCGCGAGCACGGGGCGCTCGTCGTTGCCGCGCACCAGCAGGAAGGGAACGTGGGCGTCACCCAGCGCATCCGCGATGAAGAGCAGGTCTTCGATCATGGACTGACGGGGCGTCGCGTGCCCGTTGAGAAGGGTCAGCTGACCCTTGCGCAGGACGATGTCGTCGCGCTCGAGAGCGACGGGATGCGGGACGGAGGTGCGCAGTACCGATTCGAGGTGAGGGGCTCCTGATACAACATCGGTCAAAGTCGCCTCCTTGGGTCGAGTGGGGTGGTGATGTGCGCTGGTGGTGGGGTCTCCTGCCGTCGCTGCCAGTCCCTTCTACTGTACGTCCATCAGCGAAGGACGGCTCGCGATTCCGCTCTCAGCACGGGTCGCATCCGTCGTTCACGTCGTCAGAGCGCCCGCACCGAGTTGTTGCGAGCCTCATGGGTGAGCTCGGCCAGGCCCAGTTCTTCCAGCAGCGGGGGCAAGTACATCCCGAATCGGCCACGGTAGCCCTTGCGCAGTCCGTACCAGCCGCCGACGGGGTTGCTCTCCGAGCGTCCCCACGCCTCCACGGTGCCGTCGGCCACCGCCTTCTGCTCGTCGGCGGCACCGAGCGGCACCCAGCCCCCCTGCTCCGTCAACCAGGCGTGCAGGTCGTCGATGGCCCGCAGCTGGTACTTCAGTGTGGTCGACCCCACCTGGCACACCAGCGTCGGCGGATCGGCGGCCTCGTCGCGGTACATCGAGTAGGCCGACGTTCCCGGCGCGGTGGTGAGCTGCCAGGGGTCTTCTGCGGTTCCGGATGCCATGCCCGCATTGTCCTCCACGAGTCGCGCGACGGGAAGGTGCAGACACGGAACCATCCCCCGAAACGCGTCGGTGCAGCGTGTTAGCCTTGCCTAAGTAGAGCAGGCACACCAGGCGCGTGCTCTGTCACGAGAAGGGCCCCTTCCTCTGATGAGCTACGTTCGCTCGACCGCACTCGACGAGACCGGCTACGTCGTTCTCGACTCCTACGACCAGGCCGTCGATCCGCAGGAGTGGCTGGGCCTCGAGTACGTCGACTGGAAGTCCTCCGGCGACACGCGGTTCGCGCCGCTGGCCAGCGCGTTCGGCGACATGGAGGTCAACGCGTTCTGGAACAACACCCCGCCGCGCACCGACAAGGACGGCGTCTGGGTCGAGGCCAACGTGGCCAAGGCCCCGCGGCTCACCGCCCGGGCTCAGGAGCCCGGCGCGAACATCGGCCGCTGCCGGGTCATCGAGCTGAAGCCCGACACCTACCCGACCGCCATCTACAACCTGCATCAGGACGACAACAACCGCCTGAACCCCGACGGCACCGGGTGGATCGTGCGCGGCTTCTTCAACCTCTCCGACGACCCGGAGTCCTTCCTCATCCTGCGCGAAGACCGCTTCGACCCCGAGACCGAGGTGCGCATCTCGCTCCCGGCCGGCCGCCAGGTCATCGTCGACACCCAGCGGTTCTGGCACGCCGTCTTCCAGAAGGGCCCGGAGCCCCGCTACTGCCTCATCACGTC
>BADC01000480.1 GCA_000333435.1 Corynebacterium-like bacterium B27
GCACGCGTGACGCGCTGTCGCCACAGGCGGCCGCAGCCCTTCTCTATCTCGGCGCGAAGGTGCAGGACCCCGCCGACTCCGACGACCTCGACCGCCGCCTCGACCCGCTCCGCCGCGTGCTCGCGGCGGTGCACGCAGAATGGATGAACCGACCATGATCGACCACCTCGGTGCCCACCCGGCCCGCCCCCTCACCCCGGCCGTGCGCGCGGGCGGTTGGCTCTACATCTCGGGTCAGGCATCCACCGACCCGGTCACCGGAGCGTTCGTCCCCGGCAGCTTCGACGACGAGTTCCAACGATCGATCGCGAATCTCGACGCGGTGCTCGCCGCCGCCGGAGCGACGCGTGAACAGCTCGTGAAGGTCAGCGCGTTCGTCCGGGACGAGGCTGCGCTGCCGCGCTACAACGAGCTGTACCTCGCGACCTTCGCGCATCCGCGGCCCGCCCGCACCACCGTCGCGATGGGTTTCTCGTTCTTGCGATTCGAGATCGAAGCGGTCGCGTACCTGGGCTGAACCACTACGGTGCTGATAGCGACTCGCCAGCAAAAGTCACCCTTTCGTTCACTTTCGCGTGCTTGAGTCGGTACAGCACCACGGACGGGCGACACCCCGGAGCCCGCACCTCACCCGAATGGACGTCTTGTGACTACCAGAACGGCCGAGTACCCGAGGCCGAACCACTTTCTGCTGCACCTCAGCGACACCCACCTGCTCGCCGGCGGCGGCAAGCTCTACGGCACCGTGGACAGCGAAGCCCACCTGCGCGAGGTGTTCGCCGAACTCGAGGCCTCGGGCGGTCGCCCCGAAGCCATCGTCTTCACGGGCGACCTGGCCGACAAGGGCGAGCCGGATGCCTACGAGCGGCTCCGCGCGATCGTCGAGCCGGCCGCGGCGCGGCTCGGGGCCAAGGTGATCTGGGTGATGGGGAAACACGACGACCGCG
>BADC01000479.1 GCA_000333435.1 Corynebacterium-like bacterium B27
GCGCGAGCAGCAGGTCCGCGTCGCCGGAGACCAGCAGCGACGCTCCGGTGGCGCCGGCCCCGAGCACGAGGTCGACCGGCACCTGTTCGTCGTCGAAGTACCCGAGGTTCTGGGCGAGGAAGAGGTTGGCTGCAGCGCTCGCGTCGGAATTCGGAGTGACGACCGCGAGTCCCGGGACGGCGGCATCGCCGCTCGGGCCGGGGGAACCGGCGGGGTCGGCGACTGTGCATCCGCTCAGCCCGATGCCGAGGGCCAGTGTCGAGCCGACGGCTGCAACCAGCAGGCGGCCGGGCTTGCGAATGGTGACCGGGGTGGGGGTGGTGCCCATGTCGTCTCCTTTGACGCTCAGTCTCGCATTACGAGACTCCATCTTGTAATGTGCTATCGTAGCAAACGCGAGACCGGATCTCGCATAACGAAGATGTTCGAGATCGGCTGGACAATGAGCGACTGGCACACGGAGGATCGCCCGGCTCTGGGAGTGTGGGTGAAACTGGCTCTGCCTGAGGTGCTCGAGCTGCTGGCTGCGACAGGCATCGACTACGTCGTCATCGACTGCGAGCACGGGGCGATCGACCGCCGCACCATGTCGGGCTTGGTCGGCGTCGCCCGTGGTCTCGGGCTGCGCGCGTTCGTGCGCGTTCCCGATCACTCCCGGGCCGAGCTGCAGGCGGCGCTCGATGCCGATGCCGACGGCCTCTTCGTGCCGCACGTCGACGACCGCGCGACCGCGGCCCGGATCGTCGACCAGTGCCGCTTTCCTCCGCACGGATCGCGCGCGGGAAGCCCTGCGACGCGGGCGGGCGGCTGGGGCCGGCTCGACCGCGCCGACTACGTCTCCCGCGGTAACGCCGGGGTCACGATCGTGGCGCAGCTCGAGAGCGCGGCCGCGGTCGACGCGACGGCGGAGATCGCGAGCGTTCCCGGTCTGGATGCGGTGTTCGTCGGTCCGTTCGACCTCGCGCTCTCCAGCGGCCTCGACTCCGACAGCCCGGAACTCCGAGACCTGGTGCGGCGCGTCGAGCGGTCCCCCCGGCGCGCCGCGCTGGGCGGGGTCGCGACCCGGCCTGCCGATGTGCGGTCGATGGGCGAGCGGGGCTACGGGTTTCTCATGATCGGCGCCGACGTCAGCTTCTTCAGCGGTGCCGTCAGCGCCTTTCTCGCCGACACGCGCGAACCGGGCGCCAGTACACCGAAGGAATCACTGTGACCACTCACCACCACGGATCGATCGCGAGCCTGCACCACGAGCTGATGGCGCTGCTCTCCGCGTTCTGGTACGAGGTCGACCACAACGCCGGCACGTCGGCATCGACCTACTTCACCGAGGATGCGCGACTGCGCTTCGAGGAGGCGAGTTTCCGCGGCACGGCCGAGATCGATGCGGTCTACCGAGGGCGCGCAGCGCGCGGCCCTCGGGTGTCCCGGCACCTCGTCACCAACCTGCATCTGCTCGACGTCGAGCGCACGACCGTGCGCGCCCTGTCGGCGCTGCTGCTGTTCGCCGAGGACGGCGAGGCGCCGCGGCCGTCGACCTCGCCCACCCTGGTCGCCGACGTCTGGGACGAATTCGAGCGGGTGGACGGCCGGTGGCTGATCAGCTCCCGGTGGATCCGGAACCTGTTCCTCGAATCCAGCTCGGATCTCGCCGTACCCGTCGAATAGCGGCCATCACCACGATTGGAGACCACGCATGCGCTTGAACAATGTGATCAGACGGCTCGAGGCCGGCGAGATCGTCTTCGGTTCGGTTCCGACCGATGACGAGACCGAACTCGCCGCCATCGGGCGAAGCGGCTACGACATGCTGATGATCGAGACCGAGCACACCGGCTTCAGCGGGCAGGTGCTGCAGCGCAACCTCGAGAAGTTGCTCGACCGCAGACTGCTAGTGGGTGAGGGGAGTCTTGCACCCCGTGTCACGCCGTTCGTGCGCACCCCCGCGAATGCGCGGGAGCAGAACGAGTGGGTGATCAAGCAGACCCTCGACGCCGGGGCCTACGGCCTGGTGCTCCCGCACCTGGACAGTGTGGCTGCGGCGAAGGCGGCGGTGGCTGCGGCGCGGTACCCGCAGGCTCTCGGAGCGGCGGATCTCGAGCCGCACGGTCATCGCGGCTGGGCCGGCATGATGTGCGCCGCCCCGAACTACTGGGGGTTGTCGGCGGCGGAGTACTACCGGGTGGCCGACCTGTGGCCGCTCGACCCCGACGGCGAGATCATCCTGATGGGCATCGTGGAGAGCGTCGAGGGCATCGCCGCTCTGCCCGACATCCTGCGCGAGGTCAAGGGCGTCGGAGCGATCTGGGCGGGTATCGGCGATCTCTCGGTCTCGATGGGGTACGGCGGCGCGCCGACGGTGGAGGTGGAGGCGGCGATGCAGCAGATCCTCGACATCTGCCTCGACGCGGGTGTGGCCTGCGCGGCGCCGGCCAACGCGGCGATGAGCCCGGAGGATCGCATCGAGCAGGGTTTCCGGATCGTGCTCTCGCGCCCCGCGCTCTCCTTCGCCGCACTGGAACGCGGGCTGGCCCATGTCGGGCGGGCGTAGTGTGACCGTCGGGGTGGCCTCCGACGGCGCGGCGCCGGTGCCGGGTGCAGGCGCCTCCGAGCTGCAGGTCACGGCGGTCACGCTGGAGGCGGATGGCGTCATCTCCCTCCGGCTCCGTGACCCGGCGGGCCTGGATCTCCCGCCGTGGACTCCCGGCGCCCATCTCGACCTGGTGCTCCCCAGCGGCCTGAGCCGGCAGTACTCGCTCTGCGGCGACCCGGCCGACCGCACGAGCTACCGGATCGCGGTGCTCCGGGAGGCGGACGGCCGCGGCGGATCGATCGAGCTGCACGACCTCCCGCTGGTGGGACGGCGGCTGACCGTGCGCGGTCCGCGCAATCACTTCGCGCTCGGGCAGCACGCGGACTACCTCTTCATCGCCGGTGGGATCGGCATCACCCCGATCCTGCCGATGATCGCCGCGCTGCCCCCGGATGCCTCGTGGCATCTCTACTACGTCGGGCGTTCCCGGAACACCATGGCGTTCGTCGACGAAGTCGTAGCCCTCGGGGGCGACCGGGTCACCGTCCTGCCGAAGGAGGAGTCGGCCCGCCTGGATGTCGCGCGCGTGGTCAGCGCGGCGGGTGCGAGCACCGGGGTCTACTGCTGCGGTCCCGCTTCCCTCCTGCGTGCCGTGGAGACCGCCCTCGACGCGTCCGGGTCGGGTGCAGAGCTCCACGCCGAGCGTTTCGTGCCCGCGGAGCCGAAGGAGGACGCCGCAGTGGCGGCCGACACCGAGGCGTTCGAGGTGGAGCTCAATCGCACGGGACGGGTGCTCACCGTGCCGCCCGACCGGTCGGCGCTCGCCGTCATCCGCGACGTGCTGCCCGATGTGCCCTACAGCTGCGAGGAGGGTTACTGCGGCAGTTGCGAAGCCCGCGTGCTGGCCGGTCTGCCCGACCACCGCGACGACATCCTGAGCGATGAGGAGCGCGCCGCCAGCAAGACCATGATGATCTGCGTCAGCCGCGCCCGAAGCCCCCGAATCGTGCTCGATCTGTGACGTAATCGGCACTTCCCCTGCTCGGTCGGCCGTGCTACTTTCTGACCAGGGCACAAAACGTGAGATGACATCTCGCATTCCGAAACCAACGAAGGTCGATCGGATCGATTGGGCCACACCACTTACAAGGAGTCGAAAATGAAACCCGTCCTCATCGGAGAGGCACGTTCCTGGGGCCGCGCCGCGGCAATCGCAACCTCCCTCGTCGTCGTCGCAGTGGGTCTCGCGGCCTGCTCCGACGCAACAGCGGGTGAGCCCGCGGCCACCGCGACCGCCGGTGGCAGCGACCAGAGCCAGTCCGTCGACTCGCTCTCGGTCATCACTCCGACGC
>BADC01000478.1 GCA_000333435.1 Corynebacterium-like bacterium B27
CTCTCGAATTCATTTCAGTGTTTGTGCGCATCGGGCGCTCCATATGGTTAGATGACACGAGTTGCGTACTTCGAAGGAGAAATTCATGCAGAGCTATGCTCGCCTGCTCGTCGAGACGGATGTCTTCGGCGACGTCGACGACGTCGGGGCGCTCGCCGTCGCTCACCACCTCGCTGACGTCGGCAGATGCGAGATCATCGCCATCGGCGTCAACACGCCCAGCCGGTTCGGAAGTCAGACGGTGAGGGTGGTCAACCGGTGGTACGGGCGACCCGGGATTCCGGTCGGCGGTCTGCTCCCGCTCGACGACTCCGTCTTCGAACTGGACTACGCCAAGACCATCGCGGAGACGCACGCGACCGAGGGCGAGCGGGCGGAGCCTCTCCCGGCGGTGCAGGTGCACCGGCGGGCGCTCGGCGAGAGCGACGACGGCAGTGTCACCGTCGTCTCGCTGGGATTTCTGAACAACCTCCGCGATCTGCTCGAGTCGGCACCCGACGAGCACAGCCCGCTCGACGGTCGCGAGCTGGTCGGCCGGAAGGTGCGGCGCGCCGTCGTGATGGGCGGCTACTTCCCGACCGGTCACGAGTACAACATCACGGAGGACATCCCGGCCGCGCAGGCGTTCGTCGAGACCTGGCCCACGCCGGTCGACTTCCTCGGCTGGGAGGTCGGGGCGCCGGTGGTGACGGGGAAGCGGATCTCCACGCAGGATGGCGTGATCGGCGACGCGTACCGCGCGTACAACGGTGCCGGCACCGGGCGGGAGAGCTGGGATCTGCTCGCCATGCACGCGGCCATCACCGACGACCCCGAGCTGTACCGCTCGAGCGCGCCCGGCACGGTCGAGATCGACGCGACGGGACGGACGACGTTCCACGCCGTGGCGGGTGGCGCACATCGCTTCATCTCGCTCGCGTGCCCTCCGGAGGTCGCAGCGGCCGCCCTGGATCGCATCCTCGACGCGGCGCCCGCCCTCGCGGCCCACTGACACCCATCACTCTGGAGATCACACACATGCCATTCACTCTTGGATTCGTCGGTGCCGGCCAGTTCGCGGGTCAATTCGCGAAGCTGTTCGCCCTGCATCCCCGAGTCGGCGACATCACCGTCACCGACCTGCTGCCGGAACGATCTGCGGCCCTGGTCGACCGCCTCGGGCTCGCGGGAACGTTCAGCAGCCTCGATGACATGCTCGCGTCGAGCGCCGTCGACGCGGTCGCCGTCTTCACCCAGCGCTGGACCCACGGTCCCATTGTCGAACGCGCGCTTCGGGCCGGTAAGCACGTCTACTCGGCGGTGCCGATGGCCATCACCGTGGAGGAGATGGAGACCATCACCCGGCTGGTCGCCGAGACCAGACTGACCTACATGATGGGCGAGACCAGCTATTACAACCCGGCGACCGTGTATGCCAGACAGAAACTGGCGGAGGGTGCGTTCGGCCGCGTCTTCTACGCCGAAGGCGACTACGTGCACGACATGGATCTCGGCTTCTACGACGCCTATCGCTACAGCGGCGGCGAGGAGTGGAAGACGACGGCGAGCTACCCTCCGCTCCTCTATCCCACCCACTCCATCGGCGGAGTGCTCGGAGCGCTGCCCACCCACGCCGTCTCCGTGAGTGCCATCGGGGTGTCCGACCAACGTGGCGACGGGGTCTTCGATCGAGCGGTCAGCATGTTCGACAACGACTTCTCGAACGCCTCGGCGCTCTTCGAGCTCGCCGACGGCGGGATCATGCGCACCAACGAGATGCGACGTGTCGGGTATCCCGCCCACATCAAGGAGTCGCGTTTCCGGTTCTTCGGCACCGAAGGCTCGCTGGAGCAGCTGGCCACGGTGTCGGTCTGGCAGGACAAGAACACGGTCACGGATGTCTCCGAACTCCTCCGCGCACACGCCTCGATGAGTCTCGACGACCCCGCTCTGGCGGGAGTTCCCGAAGCTCTCCGGGATGCCTTCGTGTCGGGGCACGCCCCCATCCACGACCTCACCCGTCTCCCGCGGGAGTTCGAGAACGCCCCCAACGGCCATGAAGGCGCACACCACTTCCTCGTCGACGACTTCGCGACGGCCGTCGACGAAGGCACCCTGCCGCCCATCAATGCCTGGACCGCCGCTCGGTTCACCCTACCGGGGGTGATCGCGCACGAGTCGGCCCTGCGCAACGGCGAGCGTCTCACCATTCCCGATCTCGGCTCCCCACCGGCGCACCTCAGCGATGCGTCGTCGCGGCAAGCCGTCTCCTAGAGTTGATGAGTATGGCGAGAGACCCAGCCGCACCACGACGCATGGCGGTCACGCGCGCCGACGTGGCTCGCCACGCGGGTGTGAGCCCGGCCGTGGTCAGCTACGTTCTCAACGACAGTGACCGGCGGGTCTCGTCGCACGCCCCGACCAAG
>BADC01000477.1 GCA_000333435.1 Corynebacterium-like bacterium B27
GATCGGGTGAATGCCGGTGCTGTAGCGCAGGGCGTCCACGACCCGGCTCCGGCGAACAGCACCAGCAACGTCGCCCGGGGCGCCCGCTGGTGCCACGAGACCATGAGCGGCACGAGCGCCTGGCAGAGCGTGTACGCCGCGAGGAACCACAGCGGCGAGGCGGCGCCGACCACGGCCAGGTCGACGAGCTCGGGATCGATGCCGATGAGGCGGGCCCCGCCGATCACGACGACGTAGAACAGGAACAGCGGCAGCGCCGGCTGCGCGAGCCGCAGGACCCGGTTGCGCACGTAGTCGGCCGCCGTGCCGCCGCGCCGGGTGAGGCTCCGCCAGGCCGTGATGGACGCGAATCCGCCCACCACGAAGAAGAGCGGCATGATCTGGCCCGCCCAGGTGACCGGGGCGAACCACCACTGCGCCTCGAGCGGCCGCGACACCTCGACGGCACCGTCGGGCCCGAACCCTACCCCCACCATCAACAGATGGATGACCACCACCAGCAGCACGCAGAACACGCGCGCCAGATCGAGGGTGAGATCTCGCTTCGAGAGATCGATCGACGATGCCCGGTCGCTCATGCGGCCATCTTATGAGGCCGACTCATCGACGATGCGGCATATGTCGGCGCGGGGTCATGAATCGCGGAGGGCCTTGACCAGTTGTGGCTTGGTCTTCTTGGAGTAACCGGTGAGCCCGATCTCCTTGGCACGCTTCTTCAGCTCCGGCACGGTCCAGTCCTCGTAGGAGCCCGACTCGCCGCCCTTCTTCCCCACCGATTTCCGCCCGCGGGCGGCGGCGGCGTTCGAGATGCGAGCCGCCTTCTGCTTGGAGTCGCCCTCGTCACGGAGCTTCTCGTAGAGTTCGGGATCTTTCAGTTGCGGGGTGCTCTTGCCGGGCATCCTGTTCTCCTCTCTCGGTCGGGGGCGACGACTGTCGCGATCGCGCTACAGGGCTTTGCCGCCCGTCACGGGCACGATGGCGCCCGACACGTACGACGCCTCGGGTGAGGCGAGGAAGACGTAGGCGGGTGCGAGTTCGGCCGGTTGTCCGGCCCGGCCGAGCGGGGTGTCCTGGCCGAAGGTGGGCAGTTTGTCGGGCCAGGAGGTCGCCGGGATGAGCGGGGTCCAGATGGGGCCCGGCGCGACGCCGTTCACCCGGATGCCGCGGGCACCGAGCTGCTGCGCCAGCGCCTTCACGAAGGCCACCTGGGCGGCTTTCGTCATGGCGTAGTCGATGAGCGCCGGCGACGGCTGGAACGCCTGGATGGACGACGTGACGATGATCGAGGCGCCCGGCTTGAGGTGCGGGATGGCGGTTCGGGCGATCCACATGAGGGAGTAGAGGTTCGTCTTGAACACGCGATCGAACTCGTCGGTCGGCACGTTCTCGAGGCCGTCGCGGTTCTCCTGGTAGGCGGCGTTCAGCACCACGATGTCGAGGCCGCCGAACTCGGCGACCGTGCGGTCGACGAGCCCGGTGGAGTACTCCTCGTCGCGGGCGTCACCCGGCAGGAGGAGGGCGCGGCGCTCGGTGGCGCGGATCCAGCGGGCGGTGTCGTCGGCGTCGTCCTGCTCTTCGGGGAGGTACGAGATGGCGACGTCGGCGCCTTCGCGGGCGTAGGCGATGGCCACCCCCCGACCGATGCCCGAGTCGCCGCCCGTGATGAGCGCCCGGCGGCCCTTCAGGCGCCCGGTGCCGACGTAGCTCTCCTCGCCATGATCGGGGCGCGGATCGGTCTTGCCGAGGAGCCCCGGTTGATCCTGCTGCTGCTTCGGGAATCCGTCGGCCGGGTAATTCGTCACCGGGTTCTCGGCGGTGGTGCCGGAGGTTTCGGTGCTACCCGTCACCGGAACGTCGTCGCTCTCGCTCATGGTCATCCCTCTCGCTGGATGCCCCTTCAACGCTACGCCGCCCCTCACCGAGCGGCAACGCCGACCGGATGCGCGGGGGCGACTGCCGGCGGGGCGGTCAGCCGGCGCGGCGGCGGGCCAGAACGGCGTCGAGGTCGAGGTGGGAGGCGGTGTCGTCGTCGACGATGCCCATGCGGGCGAAGCGCGAGGGCACCGCGGGTGGGGTCGATTTCGCTGCTGCGGCGACCGCGGTCGCGGCGCCGGGGGCTGTGGCGCTCGACGAGGCGGTGGCGGTCGCGCCGGGGACGGATGCTGGTGCCGGCAGCTCTGCGACGGTCGCGTGCTCGACGGCGAGGCGGGCACGCAAAGCCTCCTCCGCCTCGGCGGCGGCGCGGCGCAGCGACTCGCGGTGGGCGTCGGCGGCGAGCGAGGTCGCCGATGAGCCATCGCCGCCGCCCGTTGCGGCAGCGGTGGCGACCGGAACGGCGCCCTCGTCCGCGGCGTCGGTGTCGTCGGCGGGGGCGAACGAGGAGTCGGCGAGGCCCAGGGGGGCTGCCGAGCCGCGGCCGAGGTAGAGCGGGCGGGGCACCGCGACCGGAACCCAGCCGTCGGCGGGCGACTCGACGTCGGCGGAGTCGTCGGCCGGCTCGACCTCGTCGGCGCCCGCGTCCGCGTCCGCGAGGTGGTCCACGAACGGCATCGCGACGGGCGCTGACGCCACCGGGCGGGGCAGGCGCAGTCCGCGGCTCGCGCGCGCCAGCCTCACCAGCACGATCACGCTGACCGCGGATGCGATGACACCGGCGATCAGGATGATCCACGCCCCTGTGTACACCGCCTGCATCCCGCCCAGCACCGCTACGGCGACCGAGAGCGCGAGCACGCCGGCGGTGACCGCACGCGACCGGCGCAGGCGGCCGGCGACGCGCACCGCGGCGGGTACGGCTTCGGCTTCGCGCCGGCTCGCCCGGTGCCTCAGGATGCGTTCCTGCTCGGCGATGCTGCGGGCGTTGGCTTCGACGTGCACCTCCTCGGGCACCTCGGCGGTCTCGGCCCAGGATGCGCAGTGTCTGCTGCAGCCGCACCGCGTTGCGCTCG
>BADC01000476.1 GCA_000333435.1 Corynebacterium-like bacterium B27
TCGCGCTCAATCCGCGTCGTCAATGCCGCCCGCACCATCGGACCCGCCATCGCCGGTTTGCTGGTGGCTGCGATCGGCGCCGGCTGGGTGTTCGTGATCAACGCCGTGACCTTCGCGGCGGTCGTGGTGTCGCTGAAGTTCATCGCAATCGGCGCCGCGCAGCTGATGAAACAGGCGCCCCGGGCGAAAGGCCAGCTGCTCGCCGGGTTCCGTTACGTGCGAGGCCGGCCGGACCTTCTCATCATCTTCGTGATCGTGTTCGTGATCGGCACCTTCGGGTTCAACTACCAGATCTTCACCTCGACCATGGCCACCGTGGAGTTCGGCCAGGGTTCGGCGGGGTTCGGCCTGCTGACCTCGATCATGGCGGTCGGGTCGGTGGCGGGCGCGCTCGTCTCGGCCAGCCGGGACCGGCCGCGGGTGCAACTGGTGTTCCTCGCGAGCGCCGCCTTCGGGGTGAGCGCGCTCGCCGCTGCGCTGGCGCCGAGCTATTGGGTGTTCGCCGGCGCGCTGGTGCTGATCGGATTCGCGGGGCAGGTGCTCATGACCACGGCTAACGGCACGGTGCAGACCACGACCGATCCCACCATGCGCGGCCGCGTCATGGCGCTCTACATGGCCATCTTCATGGGCGGTACCCCGATCGGTCGCCGCGGAGATCGTGCGGCTCGCCGCCCCCGTCGTCTACATCGTCGGCGGACCGAACTCGGTCTCGCCCGCGGTGGAGGAGGCCGTGAAGGCGCTGTCGACGCATCCGTACGTCACCCGCATCTCGGGCGCCGACCGTTACGCGGTCTCGCGCAACCTGCTCTCCTACGGCTTCTACTCGAGCGCGTCGTCGACCGCCTACCTGGCCACGGGCGCGAACTTCCCCGACGCCCTCTCGGCCGGCCCGGCCGCGGCCGTCATCCGCGTCCCCGTGCTCCTCACGCCGGGCAGCTCGGCGACCCTCGACCAGCCCACCAAGGACGTCCTCATCGCCGAGGGCAAGACGACCGTGAAGATCGCGGGCGGCCCGAACTCCGTCTCGCCGGGCATCGAGGCCGACCTGAAGACCTTCGCCTCGACCGTGCTGCGGCTCGGCGGCGCCGATCGCTACGACGCCTCGCGCACCATCAACGACGACGCATTCAGCAGTTCGTCGCGGGTGTTCCTCGCCACCGGGCTGAAGTTCCCCGACGCGCTGGCCGGCGGCGTCTACGCCGGCTCCCGAGGAGCGCCGCTGTTCGTGGTGCCGAGCGACTGCATCCCGCAGGCCACGCTCGACTCCATCGCCGATCTCGGCGCCACCCAGGTCACCCTGCTCGGCGGCGAAGCCTCGCTCGGCCCGGCGGTGCAGTTGCTGACGCCCTGCGGCCCGCCGGCCGGCTGACCGGAATCCGTCGCCCGCGCCGACCCCGACCCGATGGGTGCGGTGCGGGCGGTGACCACCAGGAGGTCGTCACTCCGCGAGGGTGACGACCTCCCGGCGTGTCGCACCCGCGACCGAGGTCAGAACGACGGATGCGACGAGCCCGGCCGGCACGACGGCCCCGGTCAACCGCACGGTCACCGCTCCGTCGACGGCGCCGTCGACGAGGGGTGCGATCAGCTCAGCGAGCCGGCGCGCGGTGTCGCCCGCGGCCGCGTCCGTCTGCGGGCGCGCACTCGGGCCGGTGTTCCCGGCGGAGTCGTCGAGCAGCAGCACGTCGACCCCGCGCATCCGTGCCGCCCGCACACTGGCCACGAGTGGTTCGACCGCGAGGGTTCGCCCGCGGATGCCGTCGCGGAGCGAACCCTCCAGTGCCCGGTACGACGCCCGATCGGCGGCACCGATCGGGGTGCCCGACGCGATCTGGAGCATGGCCGTGCGCACCACGCCGTCGAAGCGCTGCAGTTGCAGGCCGCGCTCGTCGATGGCCGTCTGCGCGGCCGCGGCCTCGGCTTCCCGCTCGGCCTCGCGCTGGTGCAGGCCGGCGAGCCGCCGGGTGATGCGGGCGAGGCCCACGGCGAAGAGCGTGCCGGCGAGAAGGGCCACCGTCTCGTGAGCGACCCGCGTCAGCCCGGGCAGGACGCCCGCGCGGTCGAACGCCGACCAGGCCGTCGTCGCTGCGGTCAGAAGTGCGAAGCCGGCCCACGCGCTGCCGATCCGGCCACGCACGGCGAGGGTGAGCAGTAACAGGGTGCCGGCCAGGATGTGCCAGGTCGAGTATCCGGAGCCGGCTCGGGCGTCGAGCTCCAGCGGCACGAGCACGCTTGCCGCGGTGGTGGCGCCGAGCACGACGGCCGTCTTCGGCCAGGGCAGCGGATACGGCGCGCGGGAGAGCACGACGACCGCGGCGACGACCACCAGGGCGAGCGCCGTCCAGCCCGACCAGGCCCGCATCGGCGCGCCACCGGCCGTCAGTGCGAGGGTCAGGATGGTCGCCAGGAAGATGACCAGGAGCGCGAGCGAGCCGCGACCGGGGATGCCGAGCAGCCCTGCCAGGTCGCCGCTCTCGGTGGTGTCACTCCGCCGCATCGGCCCGCCATTCGATCACGACGCTCGCGCCCTCGCCGGGCCGCGACGCGATCCTCACGTGTGCGCCCGGGAACGTCGCCATCCGCTCGACGAGGCTCACCCGCAACCCGAGCCGCTCACCGCGGACCGCGCCCGGGTCGAAGCCGACGCCGTCGTCGAGCACGGCGACGTGCAGGCTCGTGGCGCGCGCGTCGACGACGAGCAGCCGGGAGGCGTGCTCGCCGGCGTGCAGCACCGAGT
>BADC01000475.1 GCA_000333435.1 Corynebacterium-like bacterium B27
CTCATCTACTACTCACCGACGTACCGGCTCGGCGATGCCACCCCGCTGAAGCAGTTCACCGCGGTCGGAGTCCTCCGCGGCGACGAGATCTGGCAGGCCGACGAAGGCGACTTCCATCCGTTCCGGCGAGCGGCCGACTACCGGGCCGCGCATCCTGTCGCCGTGGCTGACCTGAGGGGCATCCTCGAATTCACGAGCGCCCCCAACTGGGGATATCAGCTCCGCCGCGGTCTGATCACGCTGAGCCCCGCCGACGCTGCGGCCATCGAGAGCGCGATGATCGATTCATGACCCCCGGACTGCACACCCGATACTCCTCCGACGCGGCGAGCCCGGGCTTCATGCTCTGGCGGGTGACCAACCGGTGGCAGGCGGTCATGCGGCGCACCTTGGCACCCTTCGACCTCACTCACGTGCAGTTCGTGCTGCTTGCCGCGCTGGCCTGGCGAGCGGAGCCGGACGGGACCACCCAGGTGGAGCTGGCGCAGAGCGTGCGAGCCGACCCCATGATGGTGTCTCAGGTGCTGCGGACGCTGGAGGCGAAGAAACTCGTCGAGAGACGCGCCGATCCCGTCGACGGGCGAGCCCGCCGCGTGCGGGTCACCGCCGCCGGCATCGAGAAGGCCCAGGCCGCGAACAGCGCCGTCGAAGCGGCCGACGAGGCGTTCTTCGGCCGGCGCTCGTCCATGCCGCTTCCGCTGCTGGACCACCTCACCCACCTCGACGACTGAGCCGGTGGGCGCTGTTCACGAAACCGCCGATTCCCTACGCTAGAGTTACCGGCGCTCGCCCGCTCGGGGAGCGCTCTCACCCAGTAACTCGGAGGTCGATCATGGGATTCGTCACGACGGAAGACGGCGCAGAAATCTACTACAAGGACTGGGGTCCCAAGGATGCCCAGCCCATCATGTTCCACCACGGCTGGCCGCTCTCGTCGGACGACTGGGACGCCCAGATGCTGTACTTCCTCGACAAGGGGTTCCGCGTCGTGGCGAGCGACCGCCGCGGCCACGGCCGCTCGTCGCAGATCGGCACCGGCCATGACATGGACCACTACGCCAGCGACGCCGACGCCGTCGTGCAGCACCTCGACCTCCGCAACGCCGTGCACATCGGCCACTCGACCGGTGGCGGCCAGGTCGCCCGCTACGTCGCGCAGTACGGTGAGCCGCAAGGCCGCGTGGCCAAGGCCGTGCTTGTCGCCGCGGTGCCGCCGCTCATGCTGAAGACCGACGCCAACCCCGATGGCACGCCGATCGACGTGTTCGACGGCTTCCGCGCCGCCCTCGCGGCGAACCGGGCCGAGTTCTTCGAGGCCGTCGCATCCGGCCCGTTCTACGGGTTCAACCGCGACGGCGTCACCCCCCTGCAGCGCGTGATCGACAACTGGTGGCGGCAGGGCATGACCGGCAGCGCGCTCGCGCACTACGCGGGCATCAAGGCGTTCTCGGAGACCGACCAGACCGACGACCTGAAGGCGATCTCCGTGCCCGTGCTTGTGCTGCAGGGCGACGACGACCAGATCGTGCCCTACAAGGATGCGTCGCTCAAGCAGCACGAGCTGCTGCAGAACTCGACGCTGAAGATCTACGAGGGCTTCCCGCACGGCATGCTGACAACGCACGCCGAGGTGCTGAACCCCGACATCCTCGCGTTCATCCAGCAGTAGTACCGGCGAACGGCGCACCCCGGGAGACCCGGGGTGCGCCGTTCGTGCGCAAACGGGTGCCCTCCCATCTGGGGGCAGCCGCGCCGGGAGCGTTCCGTTACCGTGGTGCCGCGGCGTCGACGAGGCGCCGCGCGATTCGCGCACGACGGGGGAACCACATGTCATTCAGCACGCAGTCCGGCGGCACCCTGAACGAGCTGGCGGTGAGACGCCGCTGGCGCATCGCGCTGCTCGGCCTCCTCGCCTTCCTCCTCACCCTGGCTCCGCTCCTGGCCCAGCCGGCCGGCCCGGCGCACGCCGACCCGGCCATCACGGTCGACCGCATCACGGGCGCCGACCGCTACGAGGTGGCGGTCAACATCTCCAAGGACTCGTTCTCGGGCGCTGCCTCCTCGGTCTTCCTCGCCACCGGTGCGAACTACCCGGATGCCCTGAGCGCCGTCCCGGCGGCCCGCGGCGCCAATGGTCCGCTGCTGCTGACTCCGACCGACGCCCTG
>BADC01000474.1 GCA_000333435.1 Corynebacterium-like bacterium B27
GCGGCCTTCCCGTCGCAGCGCCCACGTCGACGCCGCCGTCCACCCCCTCGTCGGCCCCTCCGGCCGCATCCTCGTCGGCCCCGCCGGCCGCATCCCTCCAAAGCCCTCCGGCTGGAGCCACACCATGACGGCCCCAGCACCGAGATCGGCCCCAGCACCGCAGTCGGCACACGCACCAGCACCGGTTTCCGCACCGCGACCGGCACCAGCACCAGCACCAGTTCCCGCACCGCGACCGGCACCAACACCAGCACCGGGATCGGGATCGGCGCCAGCGTCAGCGTCGCGATCGGTGCCAGCGCCAGCGGCGCGCTCAGCGGCGGCACGGACACGGGCGCCAGGCCCAACCGGCCGACTCCGCCCGTTCAGCGCCGGGCGGCGGCGCGCCGCGACGATCGTCGCGATCGCCGTGGCCGCGCTGCTCGGCGGGTGCGCCTCCCTGCCGGCCGCACCCCCCTGGGCACCGCGCGACCCCGCGCCGGCCGCACTGCAGCTCGGCGCCCCCGCCGCCGGCGACCCCAGCGGCCCCGACGCTGCCAGCCCTCCCGCGAACCCGAGCGCCCCCGGCCTCGACGTGCGCCTGCTCTACAGCGACACCGCGGGGGTGGCCGCTCGCTGGGGCGAGATCCCCGGCAACCAGCCGTTCACCGACACCCTGCGCGGCCGCGTCACCGCCGCCATCGCCGAGCACACCGCCGCCACCGGCACGCCCTACACGCCCGCGGCCGACGCCCCAGGCATCCCGCCCGAATCCCGCGGCTGCGTACCGGGCTCCGCCACCCGCCCCGCCGCCGAGCTCCTCGCCGACCCCGCGTTCACGCCGCCCGGCGGCGGGCGCACGCTCACCGTCACCTGCGAGGTGGTCGCAGCCGCCGGCTCCGTGCTCGTCGAGGCACTGCGCATCCTCACCGCCGACCAGGGCCAGGTCATCGCCGACGACACCACCGTCTACTACGCCGACACCGCCGGCGCCTTCGTCACGACGAGCGACACACTGCTGAGCGACGACGGTCTCCGCACCCTGCTGCGACTCGTCGGCAGTCGCTCAAAGTGCGGCC
>BADC01000473.1 GCA_000333435.1 Corynebacterium-like bacterium B27
AGCGGCAGCGCTGCCAGGCCCGCCAACTGCAGCAGCAGGGTGGCGGCGGTCATCACGCGGCTGCCGTGACGGTCGACGAGCCGGCCGGCGAACAGGTTGCCGACGACTCCCGATACGCCGAAGACGAGTAGGAGCACGGCGAGCAGCGAGCTCGAGTCGTCGGTCGCCTGCGCGGTGACGGCGGAGCTGAAGATGTAGACGGCGTTGAAGCCGCAGAAGACGAGCAGGGCGGCGGCGAGGGTGAGCAGGATGCGCGGGTCGGCGAGGATCGCGAACCGTCGCCGCACCGACACCGCGTGACCGAGCGGCACCCCGCGCACGAAGAAGACGATCGCCACGGCGACCACGGCCGCCACGCCGGCCAGCGCGTAGAGCGGGAGGCGCCAGCCGCCGAGCGATGCCAGCGCGGTACCGAGCGGGGCACCGAAGGCGGAGGCCGCGGTGAATCCGACGGCGACGAAGGCGATGGCACGCCCGCGCCGCTCGGCCGGAGCGAGAGCGGCGGCGGCCGCCGTCGCGGCGGGCACGAGGGCTGCGCCGCCGAGGGCGGCGACGAGCCGGCCGACGGTGAACAGTTCGAGGCCGGGCGCGGTTGCCGCGATGAGGGTGCCGACGGCGACCAGGGCGGTGCCGACGGCCATCAGGGTGGTGCGTGACAGGCGGGGCAGGAGGATGGAGAGCGCGGGTGCCGCGACGGCCACCACGATCGCGTAGTAGGAGATGGAATAGCTGACCTGGTCGGGCGAGACGCCGAACGACGCGGCGATGGCGGGGAGCAGCCCCGCGATCACGAAGGCATTGGTGCCGACCACGAACAGACCGACCGCGAGGATCGCCAAGCGCGACGTGAGCCGAGGCGCGTATGATTGTTCGATCGATGTCATACGATCACCATACCATAGTTCGATGAGTATCGAACTATTTCATTGAGACGCGAGCGCGAAGGGACGGGACGATGACGAACGACTACCCGGTGCCCGCCATGGCCGACGTCGAACTGGTTGATGTGCTGCGGGCCGTGGCCGACCCCATCCGGCTGCGCATCGTCACCGTGCTCGGCGACGGCGAGCCGCACTCCAAGAGCGCCCCGGACTGGGGTTTCGATGTGCAGAAGTCGACCCTCGCGCACCACTTCAAGGCGCTGCGGGAAGCGGGGCTGACCCGCACGATCGTCGACGGCCGCACGCACGCCATCCAGCTGCGGCGCGCCGAGCTCGACGCGCGGTTCCCGGGCCTCGTCGCGGCACTGGTCGAGGGCGCGCCGCCGACGGACTGAGCGGGCGCGGCGGGCGGGCTGCTACTCCGGGTCGCAGTGGGTGAGGTCGGTCTCGGCGAGCGGGTCGCCGTCGGGGATGACGTAGGTGACGAGCAGCACGACGTCCTCGGTTCCCTCGTTCTTGCCCTCGTGCACGTAGTGCGCGCCCTCCACGATCGAGTCGCCGGCGTGGTAGACGTGCACACCACCGGGGTAGATGGGGGCGTAGTGCGTGAACTCGCCCTGCTCGACCACCGCGATCAGCTGACCGTCGTGACAGTGCTTGCCCGTGCCGGCGCCGGGGTGGATGGTGATGCGCCGGAACGCCACCTGCGTCGGGCCCGCGACCTCCACGTCGACCGCGGCGTCCTGCTCGCCCTTGCCGAGTTCTTCCACCACGACGGGCGCGTCGGTTGCGGGGGCTGACGGCGTGGGGCTCGACGCAGCGGACCGGCTGCGGATGAGAGCTCGGCGCGCCGGCCGGCGTCGCCCCCGCGCATCCGGCGAGGCCGACGGCGACGGTGAGGGCGACCGGCGAGGCGAGCACGGCGACGGATGCGGGGCGGAGCTCACGGCGAACCTCTTTCGTTGGGGACGGGG
>BADC01000472.1 GCA_000333435.1 Corynebacterium-like bacterium B27
CCGTTCCACCGGTCGCCCCGCCGGTGCTGCTGCCGCTGCCGAGCGACGAGCCGCCCGGAACGCTCGACAGGTCGGGCAGGCCCAGGTCGTTTTTTGCTAGACGGTGCCGGAGAAGGACTGCACATCGGCCTGAGCGGGGAGCTCGAGCACGTCGTGCGGCGATTCTTCGGGGAGATCGGCCGAGGCGCCGGCGGCGAACGCCCCACCCGCCACGACGACGGCGACCACCGCGGGGGCCGCGATCGCGGGAACCCAGCGCTGCCACGTTCGGGCCATGCTGATCAACTTCTTCCGGGCTGGCTGATGATGTGCATCGAGGCTACGCCGGTCAGCCGGGAGTTTGCTCCGATTGTCGCAACCCGGTCGTCACCGATCTGTTCACCCGGCGGGATCCAAGGGGTCGACCGATCGCACTATGCTGTGGACACCGCAGGGGGCGGTGACGGACCGAGGGGACGGTGGAGCCGATGTCAGGCACCGGTGTCGGCACGAAGCGCTATTGGGTGCGCACCGCACTCGCGACCCTCGCCGTTCTCGGCGTCGTCGCGGCCGCGGCGGTGGCCGGAGCGTCGACGGGCGGGCCGGCCGCGGCGGCCGAGACCACCGGCTGCGCCGCCTTCAAGCAGCCGTACTCGGGCGACCCCGCCTACGCCAAGGGCGACAAGGTCACCTTCAACGGCAAGGTGTACGAGTCGACCTTCGCGCCGAACTGGTGGTCGCCCACCGCGGCGCCGCAGTACTGGAAAGAGACGACGTGCACCACGGCACCGGCCACGTCGGCGCCCGCGACGACGGCGCCGGCCACGACGGCCCCCGCCACCACGCCGCCGGCCACGACGGCGCCGCCCACCACCTGCCGACCGTTCGCACAGCCCTACTCCGGCGACCCCGCCTACGCCAAGGGCGACAAGGTCACCTTCAACGGCAAGGCCTACGAATCCACCTTCGCGCCCAACTGGTGGTCGCCCGCCGCCGCGCCGCAGTACTGGAAGGAGACCAGCTGCGGCACCGACTCCACCACCCCGCCGACCTCACCGCCCGCCACGACGCCACCCGCCACGACGCCTCCCGCCACGACCGCGCCGCCGAGCACGACACCGCCCACCACCGGCACGCCCAGCGGCCTCGTGTTCAGCCCCTATAAAGACATCGCGCAGGCCATGTTCTGGAGCACCGGCTACCGCATGGGCACCACCGCCGTCAACGGCTCCCCCGTACCGTTGGTGGGATCGGGTACCACTCTGAAGTCCACCCTGCCGCAGCTGAACGCGATCACGCTCGCCTTCGCGACCGGCACCTGCGGCACCGAGAACTGGGCCGGCGTGCCCGGAGCCGCGTTCGCCGCCGACAACATCGCCGCGCTGGATGCGGCCGGGTTCGACTACATCCTCGGCACCGGTGGCGCGGCGGGCAGCTTCAGCTGCTCGTCGGGCGCCGGACTGCGCACCTTCATCGACCGCTACGCGAGCGACAACCTCATCGGGGTCGACTTCGACATCGAGCGCGGGCAGTCGGGCGCCGACATCCGCGCCCTCGTCGGCTCCGCGGCGGCGGTGCAGGACAGCTACCCGGACCTGCGCTTCTCGTTCACGATCGCGACGCTCGGAGCTTCGGACGGCAGCTGGGGCGGCGTGAACGCGACCGGCGACACCGTGATCGACGCAGTGCTCGCATCGGGCCTCCGCAACTACACGATCAACCTGATGGTGATGGACTACGGCCCCGCCTCCTCGTCGGTGTGCGTGCTCTCCGGCTCCACCTGCGACATGGGCAAGTCCGCCGTGCAGGCGGTGAAGAACCTGCGCCACAGCTACCCGGCCGTGCCGCTCGAGCGCATCGAGCTGACCCCGATGATCTCGGTGAACGACATCCGCGACGAGGTGTTCACGCTGCAGGACGTCGACGAGATGACGGCCTACGCCGTGCAGAACAAGCTCGCGGGCCTTCACTTCTGGTCGCTCGACCGCGACGTGCCGTGCGGCTCGACCGCCCTCTCCGACATCTGCAACTCCGCCCCCAGCACGCCGGCCCTGGCGTACACGAAGCGCTTCCTCGCCGCCCTCGGCCGCCTCTGAGTCAGTCGGCCGACGCCGACGGGGTGACGGTGGGGGCGGCTCGGTCGTCGACGGCGGCGAGCACGTGGTCGAGGCGGGCGAGGGCCGCGTCGAAGCGCTGCACATCCGCCCAGAGGGCGGGGTGCTGCCGGTGCACCTCCGGCAGCGACAGACCGGATGCGGTGAGCGATCCGAGATCGAAGCTCACGTTCGTGCGCGCCCCCGTGAGCGCCGCGCGCAATGCCCCGCCCGCCACCACGACGTCTGCGATGAGCGCGCGGTTGCCGTGCCACGCCAGCCACTCGAGGTCGGCGACGGCAGCCACCGCACGGTCCCCCACCTCGGCCGAGGTCGACGCTGCCTGCACCGACGCCGCGCGGATCGCCTCGTCGCGTCGCGGCCCGCGCTCCAGCCGGAACGCCGCCCCGAAGGCCGCCGACGCCGTCGAGTCGGCGTCGGCGAGGGCGAGCGCGTCCTCCCGGAGCGCCTGCGCCCGGGCGGCGAGGGACTCGAGGGTCGGGCCCCGAGCATCCGTCGCGTCGGTGTAGCCGGCCACCATCGACATGAGCGACGCCGCGATGGCGAGCATCACCCCCGCGCCGGCACCGCCGCCGGGCGAGCCCGTGGCCTCGGCGAGCGCCCGCGTCCACGCGTCGACGGTGGAGCCGTGAGTGTCTGCTTCGCGCGCATCCGCCATCCGGTCAGTCTGCAACCCGTCGATGCCGGCGGCAAGCCGGCCGCGCCCGTCAGCCGCGGGGCGCCAGCACCGTGAGCAGCTGCAGCTTCTCGTACGAGGGCGAACCGGGCAGCGCGGTGTAGACCAGCAGGGCGTGCGACTGCACCGGATCGACGAGGGTCTGGCACGCGAGCTCGAGCTCGCCGAGTTCCGGATGCACGTAGTGCTTCGCCTCCCGCGGTCGCAGCCCGACCTCGTGCCGCTCCCAGAGCATCGCGAACTCCGCGCTGAGCTCGAGCAGCTCGTCCCGCAGCCGCGCCGCCCGCGACTCGGGTCCCCGGCGGGCCACGACCTCGCGCAGGCCGCTCGCCCACAACCGGGAGAGGTAGTCGTGGTCGTCGGCGGCATAGATCGCGCGGCTCGCCGGATCGGCGAACCAGCGGTAGCCGAGACTGCGCCACGGCCCCGTGAACGCTGTGGTCTCACCCGTCAGCGCGACTCCC
>BADC01000471.1 GCA_000333435.1 Corynebacterium-like bacterium B27
GCCCGGTCGGCCATCCATCTCACCGGAAACCCGGAGTCGGACGAGCAGCGCATCGAGCCGGTGTTCACCGAGATGATCGCGGCGCACACCCGGCGCATGGACGAACTCGGCCTCACGGCCTGAGCCGAGCGGATGCGCGGGAGCGGCTCTGCGCTAGCCCGCCACCGGGCTAGCCCGCCACCGGGATGTGGCGGGACAGCAGGGCCTCGAGCCGCCGCTGGTCGTGCTGCTTGCGCGCACGCCCGATGGCGAGATCGGCGACCACGACGACGGCCGCGGTGACGACGAGGCTCACCACCCAGATCCATCCGCCGTCCCAGGCCCAGCCGAGCCAGGTGAGTCCCACCCAGACCACCGCGGCGACCGCGGCACCGATGGCGGGGATGAGCACCACGCCGTGCCGGTCGCGGTTGGGCAGCAGGTAGCGGGCACCGAGGCCGAGGATCACACCGCCGAGGGTGATGAACAGCAGTTCCATGGCGAGAGGTCAGCCGACGAAGCCGACGCGGCGCGACTCTGTCGGGGTCAGAACTCGACGCCTCGGGGCTCTGCGCCTGGTTCCACCACTTCGCCTCGTAGGGCACACCGTCGAAGAGCACCCGGGCGCCCTTCTCGTAGGTGGCCGTGCCCGCCCAGTCGGGGAAGGTACCGGCCGGCAGGGTGACCGCCTGGTAGGGCTTCTCGCCCGGAAGCACGGGGCCGACGAGCGACCAGGGGGTCTCCCAGTCGTTCAGTACCGGGTCGTCGGGAACGTCGCCGCGGGTCCACCATTTCGCCTGGTAGACGTTGCCGTGCCAGACGATCTTGGTGCCCTTCAGGTACGACGACTCCTCGGCCCAGATCGGGTAGGGGCTGGTGTCGGGGTTGTCGACGACGGGCTCGTCGGGGTCGGGAGTCGTGGTCGATGCCGCCGACGCATCCGGCCGGCCCGTGAACCCGGGCGACAGCAGACCGGCGAAGGTCTGGTCGCCCTGTTCGATGCCGCTGCAGGCATCCGACACCCGTTTGAGGTCGACGTAGTTCGGGCCACAGGTGGCGTCGCGGTTCAGCGACCAGAGCGAGAGCCTGCCGAGCCCTTGCTCGGTGGCGAAGGCGTTCAGCGCCGAGGCATCGGCCAGGTCGAACACGTCGGCCTTCTCGTCGTTCTGACCGGCCATCGGGGTGGCGCCGATCTTCGACCAGAGCGTGGCGTCGGAGAGCGGCAGGTCGGCCTTCGAGTAGAGCGCCCCGAGCTGACGGTGTGTGGCGTTCAGGGCGTCGATCGACGCATCCGCCATCGAGTCGGCGCCACGGCTCGCACCGTAGTTCATGGTCATCACGTTCACACCGGCGAGGTCGACGCCCGCGGCGAGCATCTGGGCCACCGCGGTGGTGCCCTCCTCGGTGAGGCCCGAGGGTGCGACCGGGAGCGTCAACCAGACGGCGAGCTCGCCGCCCGAGGCTCGCTTGGCTTGCTGCAAAGCGGCGATCGCGGCGGCACGACGCTCGCCCGCTGCGGGGTCGCTGAGCGCGTCGCCCTCGACGTCGAGGTCGATGGTCGACAGGTTGTAGCGGTCGACCACGGAGGTGTAGGCCGCCTCGAGCGCGGCGGGGTCGGTGCATCCGGTCGCCAGCTCGGCGTTCGCCTGTCCGCCGAACGAGACGATCACGTCGCCGCCCGCCTGCCGCAAGCGCGCGATGCGGCGATCGAGGTCGAGTGCGTGCGACGCGTCGTCGAGTGTGTAGGCGGCGCCCCAGGTGGGCGTGCAGGCGTCGTCGGGCGAGGCCACAACGAACGAGAGCACGACGTCGCGGTCGGCGGGCTCGGCCGGGGTCTCGAAGGCATAGGTGGGTGTGGCTGTCACGTCGACGTAGCCGGCGAACCACGGATTTGCGGTGTCGGCGCGCGCCGAGTCGAAGCTCTGCACGGCGAAGAAGGCACCCACCGACAGTGCGGCCACGACGACGAGGGCGATCACGACGCGCAAGGGTGACAGGCGCTTGCCGCTGTGCAGTCCGGACGCTCGAGGGGCGGCTGCGGGCGAGTGGGGTGTCGGGGCGCTCACGCGACGCTCCGGCCAGCCCCTGCGGGGGCAGGGTGCTCGACCGTGACGTCGGTTCGCGACTCGGCTCCGCCGGCGGCCAGTCCGCGGGCCTTCACGGCCCGCTCGGCCTGCGGCTTCCGCGGCACCCGTCGCGCCCGGCGGCCGGATGCGCGCTCGGACAGGTCGGCGGGGTTGCCGTGGTAGAGCAGCGAACGCCAGTCGATCGCGTCGTGAGCGCCCGAGGGCCCGTCGTCGGACGCACCGGACCCCGCATCCACCGCACCGCCCGCCGCGCCCGGGCCGCGCTCGCCCCGGGACACGCTCGGGGCCGGCTTGGGGTCGACGTACAGCCACTTCGTGAGGCCCAGCCAGATGTCGACGAGCGACGCACCGATGCCGATGTAGGTCAGGATCGCCCAGGCGGCGAGCGTCGCGTTCAGCGCCGCGAAGGCCGCGTTGCCCCAGTTGTGCGCGCCGAAGTCACGCCAGAAGGTGAGCACCGAGAACACGACGATGGCGTAGGGCGCCACCACGTAGAGCAGCGGGGCGGCGGTACGATTGCGCACCTTCGGGGTGCGGGCGAACGGGATCTTCTTCGACGAGATCGCCTGCTCGAGCGACTTGATCACACCGGCCAGGTTCACCGGCAGGAGGATGAGGTTGAAGCCGTAGATGCGGAAGATGTCGGTGAACCGGTACCCCGAGTAACGCAGGTCGCTGCCCATGGCGATGAAGTAGGGCAACGCCGCGACGAGCACCACCGGGCTCAGCAGGCGGCTGTCGTAGGGGTAGGCGAGGAGGAACACCAGGCCGAAGCTCGCCCAGGTGATCGACGCCATGTAGTTGATGCGCAGCATCATCTCGCCGATGCCCACCGGGTTGCCGGCACGCTTGCGTGCCCGGATCTGCCGCCAGAACTTGGGCAGGATGAGCAGACCGCCGTTGGCCCAGCGCCGCCGCTGCACGATCAGCGAGCCGAAGTCGGGCGGGGTGGCGCTGTAGCTGAGGCGCTCCGGGTAGTTCACGAGGGTCCAGCCGTGCAGCCCCAGGTCGACGCTCGACTCGGTGTCTTCGATGACGGTGCGGTCTTGCACGTAGCGGCGCACCTCGAATCCGCCCACCGTCTCCACTTCGACGATGTCCTCGAGGGCGGGCTTACGGATGACGGCGTTCGCACCCACCCAGAAGGTGGCGCCGTAGTAGGTCATGCCCTGGTGCTGGATGTGCTGCAGGTCGGTGGTGGCCCCGGCCAGGCGCTCGATGCGGGTCGGTGCGCCACGGAACGAGGAGTACGGCGTCTGCGTCACCGCCACCCGCTCGTTGTCGGGCTGCTCGAGGAAGTAGACGAGCCGGAGGCAGTACTCGCGCAGGAGCAGCGAGTCGGCGTCGAGCGTGAGGAGGTAGCCGGCATCCGGCACCTCGTAGTCGGCCGGGTCGGCGATGCCGACGGGGCGCAGGATGATGCCGTCGGGGCTCCGCTCCTCGCGGTAACGGCCGCCCATCAGACCGATGTACGAGTTGAGGTTCATCGCCTTGTTGGCCTCGTGCGAGAGCGAGGCGTACTTCTTGCGCTCGAAGGTCTCGAGGTCGGCGGTGAAGATCCACAGCAGCCGGCGGTGCAGTTCGAGCATCCGCTCGGCCGTGGGCTGTTCGCCGGACTCGAGGGCCACTTCGAGCGCGTCGGCGGTGACGATGAGGTCGTAGGCGAGACCGCCGAGAACTTGTTCCACGAAGAAGGTGTCGACGTGATCGGTGCGCTCCTCCTCGTCGGCCATGCCCTGCAGCCAGGCCGCCGCCTCGACGTAGGAGTGGGCCAGGCGGCGCACGTCGGATGCCCGCACCACGCCGCCACGCATCAGCTGCTCGCCCTCGAAGCTGAGCATCGAGTCGAGGGCGCGGTCGCGGGGTTCGCGGAGAGCGTCGGCGATGCCTTGTGCGATCGCACGGGACGTCTCGAGGCGTGCGGCGACGGCGGGGTCGGTGGGGAACGGCGGGTCGTCGAGCAGGAGGACGACGCGGAGGCTCGGGTACTCCTGGAGGGCGGCCGACCACAGCGTCTTGCGCACGACAGCCGGCTCTTCGCTGTAGGAGGGGACGAGCACGGTCATCGCCTGGTGCGACAGCGAGAAGTGGGTGTCGAGCTCGGCGCGGGGCACGCGCACGTGGTCACGGAAGCGCTGCAGTGCGCCCTGGCGCGCGATGAGATACATCAGCGCGGAGAAGGTGAGGAAGGTGACGACCACCAGGTAGGAGATCGCCTCGGTGGTGAAGCGGAAGCTCTCGGTGCCGTTGTTGAGGAACTGGCGGACGATCGTGTACACCACGTACGTGACCCAGGCGGCGACCGTGATCACGATGGCCAGGCGGCCCCAGGTGATCTTCGCATCGCTGGGGACGGCGTGAACGGTCGAGAGGGGCTCAGTGTTGCGCTCCGCGCCGAGCTGTCGTTTTCGGGCAGGCGAAGCCAATGGGGTCGTTGGCATGGGTTCCTCGGGTCGAACGATGTTCTGTTGAGAAGGGGCGGTGCGTGTGAGAAGGGGCGGTGCGTGCAGCGAGCGTTGGGGACGCTTGGGGTGAGCTGCACGCACCACCGCGGCATCGAGCGTTGGGGTCGCTCTCTGATGCCGCGGACGGCGGGCGGGGGGTGACCGCGGGCCGTCCGAGTCTTTTCGGGACCGGTGGCGGGTGACCACCGATCCGGGAGTGACATTACTCCGGAAGGTGCGGTGATTTCACGTGCTCTCAGATTGGCGTGGCGGGCTCCCCCCGGTGGGGGATGCGTGTTGGATAATGCGCTGTTGATCAGGCCTTATCTCTCGCGTGATCTCGGCCGAGACGGCGCTTTCGTGGGTGTCCTTAAGGTGCTCCTGGCGAGATCTTGAGGTAATGCTGCCGAAATCTTTGGGCTTCGTGCAGGCTGGCCGCCCCTGTTCGTGGGGCACGGGCGCGGTGCAGCGCGCATCGGGGGCGCCTGCGGGGTAGCCGGGTCGGTGAATCTGATCTCTTATTTCATTTATCTGATCTCTTGCGATAGCCTCGCTTCCGAGACGAGGAGGTCTTCGATGATCAGCAGGCGCGGGTTCATGACGGGAGTGGCGGGAGTCGCAGGTGCCGGGCTCATGGCGAGCTCGCCATGGGCGGCGGCGCGAGCGAATGCGACAGGGGTATTCGACGACGTGGGCCTCCTGGACGCCGGCGAGTGCGCCACGCCCGGCGTTCTGCACGTCAGTGGGTCGACCGTCTGCGTGATCGCGTCACGCCGCTATCCGAACCCTGTCCCGGGCGGCAACGTCGAGACGGGGCCGGCCGACATCATCACCTTCCGCAGTACCGACAGCGGAGCCACCTGGGGCCCGGCGCGCGTGCTGCACACGGCCGCCACCGCCCCGGCCTCCGAAGCCGCGGGCGCCGCACCGGTGCTCACCATGATCGGCAGCGACCTCGTGGCCTTCTACATGGTCGCAGCCCAGAACTACACGATGGCGTCACGGATGCCCCGGATGCGCGTGAGCAGCGACGGCGGCGACACCTGGGGTCCGGTGACGGTGCCGACAGTGACCAGCGCGCACATCCACGGCCAGCCGACCAACGGCGGCAAGGGGTTCCAGTTCCCGAACGGGCGCGTGGTGATCCCCGGGCGCGGTTGCCTGCTCTACAGCGACGACGGCGGCGCCAGCTGGACGGCCACGCCGCAGTTCACCGGACTCGTCGGCGGCGACCCGGCCGTGGAGGTCAAGACCGTGCCGTACTTCATCTCGGGCGCCATCTCGAAGACGGCGCTCGTGCCCTGGCGCAATCACAACGTGAATCTCGGCGAACAGCAGCGCGTACGCATCGCCGACGTCTACGCCGACAACGGCACCGTCTCGAGCCCCACCGGCGGCGCGAACAACAACTTCGGCCTCGCCCGCTATGACGCCCAGACGCTCCTGATGTCGTACACGACCGTGAGCAACCAGACGCTTCCGAGCTCGCTCTACGTGCGCCTCAGCCTCGACGAGGGCCGCAACTGGACGGCAGGCAAGCGCATCCCGAAGGCGACCACGACCACCCGGTACTCCGACCTCGACGTCACAGACGACGGGATGATCACGGTCGCCTACATCGAGAACTCCCCCACCACGACGAATGGTCACGCCCTCAGCACCGTGCGCTTCGACCTCGACTGGCTGCAGTCGTGACCGCGTGCTGAGCCGGATGGTGGTGCCCGCGGACACCGGCGAGCCGCGGCACAGCGAAGCCAGCGCGGTGCGCCTGCGCGACGGCAGCATCCTGCTCGCCTGGTCGGCGTTCTCGGCAACCGCGGGGCCGCCGCCCGGAACCGAGAGCGACGACCCGACCGCCCGCGAGTGGGCGCACTCGCGCGACAACAACCCCGGCCGCATCGACGCCGTGCGGAGCGTCGACGACGGCGCCACCTGGGGCGAGCGCCGCACCCTGGTGGCGCATGCCGCCAGCGGTGGCATCAACGTGATGCAACCCGCGTTCGCCCGGCTGCCCGACGGCAGCCTCGCCCTCAGCCACAGCGACCGCACCTCGCGCGCGCGCTCACGGCGGCTCATCCAACGGAGCGAGGACGAGGGATCGACGTGGAGCGAGCCGGTCGATGTCAGCGGCCTCGACGGCTACGTAACCGCCGCGCACGACCGCCTCGTCGTGCTGCGCTCCGGCCGGCTCGTGCAACCCCTGCACCGTCTGGCGGACGGGTCGATCGCCACCCTCGTCGCCTGCTCGGACGATGCCGGCCGGAGCTGGCAGCTCTCCGCCCCGCTCGAACTCCCCCAGCCGGTGCCGGGCGCTCTGTACGGCTTCTGGGAGGCCGCCGTCGCCGAGTTGCACGACGACTCCCTCCTCCTCATGGGCCGCACCGCGCTCGGCCAGCTGCACCGCAGCCGCTCGCACGACGGCGGCCGCACCTGGAGCGCTCCCGAACCCAGCGGTGTCGTGGCGCCGTCGGCTCCTGCGCTGTTGCGGGCGGCATCCGGCGGCCGGCTGGTGCTCCTGCACAACACCGGGTACCGCGCGGGCGAGCTCATGCAAGGTCCGCGCTCCCCGCTGCTGCTCTCGACGAGCGTGGATGGCGGCACCACCTGGCAGCAGCAGACCGCGCTCGAGAGCGCCGGCGACCGGTGGTTCCACTACCCCTCAGCTCTCGTCGAGGGTGAGCGGGCACTGGTGAGCTACAGCGTGACCGATGTGTCGACCCGCGAGTGGTCGCTCGCGGCGAGATGGGTCCCTCTCTAGGAGAGCACGTCCTTCGACGCGAAGCGGCCGTAGGCGAGTGCCCCGAACACCGCCACGTAGCCGAGCTGCAGCAAGGCGTTGGCGCCGAACGACGACCACTCGATCGGCTGCCGCAGCAGATCGGCGAAATCGAGCCAGTAGTAGCTGAAGAGCCACGGATGCAACCACTCCGTCTGCGACAACTGCCCCAGCACCTGCGACACGATCGAGATGACGACGGTGGCGGCCATGGCGCCGACCGGGGCATCCGTCAGCGTGGAGATGAACAGTCCGATCGCGCTCAGACCGAGCAGACCCAGCGTGACGTACCCCGCGATCAACAGCGACCGCAGCAACGACTCGCCGACGCTCACACTGTCGCCCGAGAGCAACGTCACCGGCCCGACGGGGAAGAGCGCGATGCCGATCAGGATGCCCGCCAGCGCCACCGTCACCGTCGCCGCGAGGCAGAACACCGCGGCAGCCGCGTACTTCACGACGAGCAGACGGATGCGCCCCACCGGCGACACGAGCAGGTACCGCAACGTTCCCGTGTTCGCCTCCCCCGCGATCGAGTCGCCCGTCACCACCCCGACGGTGAGCGGAAGGAAGAGCGGGATCGAGACGACGAGCGCCGTCATGCCGACGAACAGGCCGTTCTGCGTGATGCGATCGAGAAAGGCCGGGCCGCGCCCGTCGCCGCCGTCGGTGAGGCGGATGGCGACGGCGATCAGGATGGGGATGGCGGCGAGCGCCGCCATCATCGCCCAGGTGCGGCGCCGCCGGAACAGCACACCGAGCTCGGAGACGAAGAAGCCCCAGCCGACGGCCCGACGCGGCCGGCGCGCGACGAGAACGGAGGGCGCCGCGGACGACTCACTGGACAACGTCGAACCCCTCCCCCGTGAGCGCCACGAACAGATCCTCGAGCGATGCCCGCTGCACGGCGAAGCCGCGCACCCGCACACCGTCGCGCACCAGCGCCGCGACCACGTCTTCGGGGGCGACCCCGTCGGGAATGGGCGCCGTCAGTTCGGTCTCGGGCCCGGACAGCACCTCGGGCGGCAGCCCGAGGGAGACCAGGATGCGCGCTGCGAGCTCCGCGTCGGACGCCGGCACGAGCACCTGCGCACGGGTGGTGCCGGCGCGCCGCAGCTCGTCGAGAGTGCCCTGCGCCACCAGCCGGCCGCCGCTCATCACGGCGGCGTGGGTGCACATCTGCTCGATCTCGGCCAGCAGATGGCTCGACACGAACACCGTCGTGCCCGTCGACGCGAGCGAGCGGATGAGGTTGCGCACCTCCCGAGTGCCCTGCGGGTCGAGTCCGTTGGTCGGCTCGTCGAGCACGATCAGCTCACGTGGAGCGAGCAGGGCGTTCGCGATGCCGAGCCGCTGCTTCATGCCGAGCGAGTAGGCGCGCACCTTCTTGCCCGCGGCGTGGGTGAGCCCTACCCGCTCGAGGGCGTGCGAGACGCGGGCCGCGCGACTGGCGGAGGGCGCGAATCCGTCGGCCGCATCCAAGCGCCGGAGGTTCGCCGTGCCGGAGAGGAAGGGGTAGAAGCCGGGCCCCTCGATCAGCGCCCCCACGGCCGGCAGCACGCCGGCGAGCCGCCGCGGCATCTCCTCGCCGAGCACCCTGATCTCGCCCGCCGACGCCTGGGCGAGCCCCAACAGCATGCGGATCGTGGTGGTCTTGCCCGACCCGTTCGGCCCGAGGAAGCCGAACACGGCACCCTGCGGCACCGCGAGATCGACGCCGTCGACCGCGAGTTGCCGGCCGAACCGCTTGGTGAGACCGGTGGTCTCGATGGCGAGGGCGCTCATCTACCTGAGGCCCGTACGATACCCGAAGCCCGTTCGGCCGGGGCTCACTGGGCCGGCGTGGCCGACGCGGCAGCGGCCTGCAGCGCCGACACCGGAACAGCCCCGGCGAGCACACGCCCGTCGTCGGTGACCAGCACCGAGAGCAACGCGGTCTGCAACGCCTTGCCGCCGTCGACCGGCGTCAGCAACTGCCCGACGAGCGGCGACGCACTGAGTTCGGATGCGTCGGCACCGACGGCGAGCGAGACGACCGAACCCCAGCCCTCGCCGGTGACGACGGGCTCCGGATGCCCGGACGCGCCCTGCGCCGACCCGTCGCCGCCGGCCGACAGCTCATCGCGCGACGGGAGCGGCTTCTCGGTGACCGTGGTGCCTTCGGGGGCGGTGAAGTCGAACAGGTCACCCGACGGCGCGTCGAGCGAGAGATCGGTGAAGCCGACACTGAAGGCGGGCGAGGACGCGCCGCGGGCGAGGACCTCCACCTCGAGGGGCAACCCGGTCTCGGAGTCGACCGCGATCGACACCGAACCCACGAGGGTGTCGTCGCCGCGCGGGGTGAGCACGAGATCGTAGGCGGAGCGCCCGGCCACCGAGGTGTCGGGGCCGAGGCTGACGTCGGTGCTCGGGTCGACGGCGTCGAGGAAGCGCTGCGCCACCTGGCCGGGCGTCGCGACATCGGTGGGGAGCG
>BADC01000470.1 GCA_000333435.1 Corynebacterium-like bacterium B27
GCCGCTTGCTCCCGATCCGTCCTTTCCGCCGGACGTGGTGATCATCCAGCAGCGCCCTGGCGAACGGGTGTCGGTCAACTACAAGATCCGCGTCTGCCGGCTCGCCGATGCCCGGGTGATCGTCGTCTCCGACGACGAACGCGAGCTGGAACCGGATGTGGCGACCCTGATGACTCCGGTCAGCACCTTCGCCGAGGCCCTCGCTGTGATGGCAGCCTGAACCGGCGGGCAACGGCCGGGTGTCGGCGCCCCGTTCTAGACTCGGGACATGACCATTCCCCTCCGCTTCGGATACAAAGCCTCAGCCGAGCAATTCGGGCCGACCGAGCTGCTGAACTATGCCGTTCTGGCTGAGGAGGCGGGGTTCGACTCGGTTTTCGTCTCCGACCACTTCCAACCCTGGAATCACGAGGGAGGGCACGCTCCCGCCGCCATGCCCTGGCTCGGCGCACTGGGGGCGCGTACGCAACGCATCCTGCTCGGCACCTCGGTGCTCACGCCGTCGTTCCGGTATCACCCCGCCGTCGTGGCGCAGGCGTTCGGCACGCTCGGGGCGATGTTCCCCGGTCGGGTCATTCTCGGCGTGGGCAGTGGCGAAGCGTTGAACGAGGCCGCGCTCGGCATCCCGTGGCCGGAGGTGAAGGAGAGGTTCGCCCGTCTGAAAGAGGCGATCACCATCATCGAGACGCTCTGGGCGGAAGACAGGGTGAGTTACGACGGTCAGTTCTTCCAGACCGTCAACGCCACGATCTACGACAAGCCCGAGACGCCCGTGCCCATCTACATCGGGGCGTCGGGGCCGGCCGCCACCCGACTGGCGGGGCGCATGGCCTCCGGGTTCATCACGACCTCGGGCAAGGCGCCCGAGCTGTACACCGACACGCTCTTGCCGGCGCTGGCGGAGGGGATCGAGAAGGCAGGCCGCTCGGCCGACGACGTCGACACCTTGATGGAGATGAAGGTGTCCTTCGACCACGACCGCGAGCGAGCCCTGAACGACACGCGGTACTGGGCCCCGCTGGCCCTCACCCCTGAGGAGAAGATGGGGGTCGAAGACCCGATCGAGATGCAACGGCTCGCCGACGCACTTCCGATCGAGCGGGCGGCCTCGCGATGGATCGTCTCGACCGACCCCGACGAGCACGTCGAACGCATCCAGTCGTACATCGACCTCGGCTTCCGGCACCTCGTGTTCCATGGTCCGGGCGCCGACCAGGAGCGGTTCATCCGACTCTACGGAGAGGAGATACTGCCGCGCCTGCGCGCCCGCCACGGGTGAGCTGCGCGCGACTACTGGATTTTCGAGTGCTCGCCCAAGCGGTGCCAGGTGCGGTTGTGGTACACCAGCGGCTCGGCTTCGGCAGCGTCGGCCGACGGGTCACCCGCGGGCGGAGCCTTCGTCTCGAGCGCCTGCACGGCGACCACGGTCGATCCACCCGCTTCCATCTTGTTCACCACACGGCCCCGGATCCAGGCGTGCGCGGCAGGGAAATAGGGCTCACCGGTCGGCAGCCTTTCCCAGATGGAGGTGTCCGCGAAGCGGTCGATACCGCTCGTGGCGCCCAGCTTCGCGATGTCGAGTTGCCCTGCACCGAGCAGATGCACCACCACGGTGTCGGCTTTGCGGATGGTGGGTGTGCTCGATGACAGGTCCGAGATCGAGAACACGAGCAGTGGCGGCTCTGCGCTCACCGAGAACACCGAGGTCGCGGTCAGCGCGACCGGCCCCTCGCCGGCGTCGGCCGTGATGACCGCGACGCCCGCCGGGTGATTGCGGAAGGCCGCCTTGAACTCCTCCGGTGAGACGCTGTCGGCGTTCGGATGCGCCACCAGATTCCCCGCGTGCCGCCCGCGCGGGCGGTCGAACTGGTCGCCGGTGGGGGAAGTCTGCGCGTTCGTCACCCTTCGATCCTAAAACCGTTCAGGCACGTGAGGTCGCGCAGCGGTAACACGGCGCAACCCGGGCGCTGCGCGGGCGGACCCGCTGGCGCGCCATCCGTCTCACGAGGCGTCGGCGTCGGCATCGGCCACGAAGGTGGTCCATGCCCAGGCGGAGACGCTGACGGCTGCGAAAGCTGCGGCGGCGATGAGCAGGGCGACGGCCCTGCCATCGGCGACCGCTGCGGCGAGAGTCGGCAGAAACAGCATGGCCAATGCGCTGAACGACGCGATCGTGAGGAGCAGCCAGGTCGCCGGCGACCACCGGAGCAGCCGTCGACCGGTGGAGCGGCCGATCGGCAGAAGCAGCAGCGAGCTCGCACCGAACGAGGCGAGCACCACGACGTGGAGGAATTCGGCGGTGGCGGCGAGCATCAGGTCGGCGGAGCCGGTCTGGTCGCCGAGCCAACCCGACCCGAGCCAGGCGATGGTGCCGACCACACCGAGCGCCAGCACCTGCACGGTGGCGAGCTTGCCGTCGGCACCGCCCCCAGCGACGGTGCCCTGCTCGGCGGCCTGCAGGGGCGTGGCGGCGCGCGGCGACGACGTCGCGGGCGACGAGCCAGTGCGGTGCGACCCGTTGCCCTCCGCCAACGGCGAGCCGGCCGCATCCGCCGCCACGAGGCCGGCGACCAATCCGAAGACGAGACTGGGTTCGAGATCGGCCAGCCGGGAGACCACGGCCAACGCGGCGGAGATCAGAAGGAGGCCGGGCCGGAGCCGCGTGACGCTGCGGATGCCGAAGGCGACCCGAGCGACGCCGGCGGGCACGACGGTGGCGACCACGTTCACGAGCGCGAGCGCGAGCGCGACCGCGACGAAGAGCCGGAGGTACGCGGGGTGACTCTGCACCGGACCCGACAGCGTGACGATCGCCGCGGCCGCGAGCACGGCGGCAGCGTTCGTGACCCGCGGATCGATCCGCACCTCCGGCGCGCGATCGAACTCGTGACGTGAGCGATTGCGGCC
>BADC01000469.1 GCA_000333435.1 Corynebacterium-like bacterium B27
GCGACCCGAGTTCATCGAGACCAGGCGCGGGATCGGCTACCTCGTGCGGACGCACCTGTGATGTTCCGCAGGGCCATCCGCCGCCTCACCCTCTTCTTCTCGCTCGTGCAGCTTGCAGTCTTCGGCGGCCTGTCGATCGCGATCTACCTCTTCGTCACCGCCGTCTTCGACTACGACCCGCCCGAGGGCGACACCGCCATCGCGACGGATGCCGCCGAGGTCGCCTTCGCGGGCCTGCGCACCGGCCTCCTGATCGGATTCCTGGTGCTGCTCGTGATCGTGCCGGCAATCAGCTACCTCATGGCCCGCCGCACCCTGGCCCCCGTGCGCGCCGCCTATCTCGCGCAGGAGCGATTCGTCGACGACGCCTCGCACGAGTTCCGCACACCCCTCAGTGTGCTCTCAGGCGAGATCGAGCTCGCTCTGCTCCGCGCGCGGTCGCGGCAGGAGTACGTCGCGGCGCTTCGACGGAGCCTCGATACCGTCGAGCGGATGGAACGCCTCACGGGTGATCTCCTGCTGCTCGGCCGCGAGGGCGACCAGCGGATCGAGGACAGCTTCGACGTCGTGAGTGCCCGCGAGATCGTGCTCGCCTCCATCCCGCCCCGCCAGCCGGGCAGCTCGCGTGCCGCCATCACCTTCGACTTCGAAGGCGACCCGCCGATACGAGGTTCGCGAGAGCTATTGACGCGAGCGGTGGGAAACCTGGTGGAGAACGCACTGAAGTTCACACCGGCCACCGGCACCGTGCGCATCCGGGTCGCTGAGCGGATCGGGATGGCGGTCATCGAGATCGCCGACGACGGCCCCGGGTTGCCCGCCGGAAGCGAAGAACGGGCTTTCGACCGGTTCTGGCGTGCCGACACCACGCAGTCGATTCCCGGCCACGGACTGGGACTCGCCCTCGTGCGGCAGATCGTCGCGGCGCACGCCGGCCGGGTCGCCGTGGTGTCGTCGCGCACTGACCGGTCGGGCTCTGGAGCGGTCGCGACCATCGAACTCCCGAAAGTGAACGCCCGCTGAGGCTCTCACATTCGTCTCACGGAGCCCTCCGTAGCGTCGGAGACGACAGGCGATTCGGCCTGGAGCACAAAGGAGAAACCCCATGAACAAGCGCATCACGTGGACCCTCGGGTCGCTCGGCGCGGCGGCCCTCATCGTCGGCGGCGGCTTCGCCCTCGCCATCCCCGCCCAGGCGTCGAACTCGACCCCGCCGCCGTCGACCAGCCAGACCGGCGTGGAGGACGGCACGAACGACGGCGAGACGGCGGACGACACGACCGTGGTCGAAGACGGCACGAACGACGGCGAGACGGCCGACGACACCGGGATCGAAGACGGCACGAACGACGGCGAGTCCGCTGACGACGCGGTCACCGGCTGAGGTCTCTGAGAGATCTCTCACGATCGGGAGGGCGCCCTGCACGGTGTCCTCCCGAATCGGCTGATTAGCGTGCGGAATATCCCTCTAGCCACGAAGGAGCGACCACGCGTGCTGATCCAATCCGGCGGCCTGCTCGACCCCACCGCTCTGCTCGAGGGCTCTGGGCCCTGGATACTCGCGGTGATCATGGGCATCATCTTCATCGAGACCGGACTGCTGTTCCCCTTCCTGCCTGGCGACTCGCTCATCTTCACGGCGGCCCTGCTGAGCGGCACCCTGATGCTCCCGCTGCCGGTGCTGGTCGCCACGGTCGCAGTCGCCGCCATCGTGGGCGACTCGGTCGGCTACGCGATCGGCAAGCGATTCGGGCGACGCCTCTTCAAGCCCGACGCCCGCATTCTGAAGACCCGCTACGTCGAACGAGCGGATGCCTTCCTCACCCGTTACGGACCTCAATCGCTGGTGCTCGCCCGCTTCGTGCCGATCGTGCGCACTTTCGTGCCACCGGTGGTCGGTATGTCGAGCATGCCCTACCGCCGTTTCCTCCTGTGGAACGCGATCGGTGGATTCGCCTGGGCGCTGCTGCTGTCGCTGGCCGGATTCTTCCTCGGCCGGATTCCGTTCGTCGCCGACAACGTCGACCTCATCGCTGTCGCGATCGTCGTGCTCTCCGTCGTGCCGATCGTCATCACGATCCTGCGCGAGCGGCGGGCCGACAAAGCTGCCAATCAAGCCCACGAGTCGGGGGAAGAGACCGTATGAACGATCGGCTGCGCGGTATCAGCAAGGTGCCGGAGATCACCGCCCTGTTCTGGGTGACGAAGATCCTCACCACGGGGATGGGCGAGACCACGTCCGACTTCGTGGTGACGACGATCGAGCCGGTCATCGGAGTCGCGATCGCCTTCGTGCTTCTGGTGGTTGCTCTCGTGCTGCAGTTCCGCGCCCGCCGGTACGTTCCCTGGATCTACTGGCTCACCGTCGTGCTCGTCAGCATCTTCGGAACGATGGCCGCCGACGTGGTGCACGTGCAGTTCGGGGTGCCCTACGAGGTCTCCACCGCCGGGTTCGCCGTGGCCCTGGCGGCGATCTTCACCATCTGGTACCTCAGCGAACGAACACTCTCGATCCACTCGATCGACACCCGCCGGCGCGAGGTGTTCTACTGGGCCGCCGTGCTGACGACCTTCGCGCTCGGCACCGCAACCGGCGATTGGACGGCGACGGTGCTGGGGCTCGGCTACCTGACCTCGGGCCTGCTGTTCCTCGTCGCGATCTGTGTGCCGGCGCTCGCCTATCGCTACCTGCGCCTGAACGGCGTGATCGCGTTCTGGGCCGCCTACGTGCTCACCCGCCCGCTCGGGGCGTCGTTCGCCGACTGGCTCGGCGTCGGCCCCGAACGCGGCGGTCTCGGCATCGGAACCGGAGTCGTGAGCCTCGTGCTGGGCCTCGCGATCGCCCTCTGCGTGCTGCGCCTCAGCGTCGTTCGTGAGAGAAGCCTCAGAACCGCACGCTCGTTCTCGCAGTCACGTCGGAGGGCCGACTGAGAGCGTCACCGGTATGAGCGCATCCGACATCGCCCCCTCGCCCTTGCCCTCCGCACGACGCATGCTGAGCAAAGTCCCCGAGATCACCATCTGGTTCTGGATCATCAAGATCCTCTGCACGACGGTGGGCGAGAGCTTCGCCGACTGGATCAACATGGCGCTCGCAGTCGGCCTCGTCATGACCGCGATCATCTTCACCGTCGTCACCGCGGTGGTGCTGGCGCTGCAAATGAGTCTCCGTCGCTACCGGCCGGGCGCGTACTGGCTCACGGTGGTGGTGCTCAGCATCACGGGAACGCTCTACACTGACATCCTCACCGACCAGGCGGGCGTGCCGCTCTGGATCAGCTCGGCCGTGTTCTCGGCCGTGCTGGCCGTCGTCTTCACCATTTGGTTCGTGCGAGAGCGCACGCTGTCGATCCACAGCATCAGCACGACGCCGCGCGAGGCGTTCTACTGGCTCGCGGTGCTCGTCACCTTCGCGCTCGGCACCGCATTAGGGGACTGGACGCTCGAGCTCACCGGCTGGGGGCCGGGCCTCTCGATCCTGCTGCCCCTCGTGCTCATCGGCATCGTCACAGCGGTGTGGCGATTCGGCGGCAACCCGGTGCTGGCGTTCTGGATCGCTTACATCCTCACTCGCCCGCTCGGCGCGAACATCGGCGACTGGCTCGGGCTTCCGCCGAGCGAGGGCGGAATCGGCCTCGGCACGCTCCTCACCAGCATTCTCTTCCTCGCCGCCATCGTGGCGACGGTGATCTACCTCTCCATCAGCCGCGCCGACGTCGTGGAGCAGGCGCCGACGAAGAACGCGCCCACCCCTTCACCGTCGCGGCGGCGCGCTTCGTTGGGTATCCTCGCGGGCGTGGCCGTGGCCACCATCGCGCTGCTCGCCGTCACGAACAGCCTGCCGCACGCGAGCGCACTTGCCGACGAGGGGACGGCTCCCAGCTGCGCGTCGGGCGGAACCCCGCTCAGCCCCGCCGATGCGAAAGCGGCCGCGAAAGCGCACTTCCCGGCCGCCGACATCTCTGCCCTCCGTGCCATCGCCTCCGACACGCTGTCGCTCGTCGCCGCGGGCGACCAGGCCGGAGCGGCAACTCGCGCCACCGATCTCGAGACGGCCTGGGACGACCGGCAGGACGCCCTGAACGCGGCCGACTGCCAGGCCTGGTCGTTCATCGATCAGCAGGTCGATCCCGTGCTCTCGTCAGTGCGCGCGACGGCACCCGATCCGGTGAACGAGAAGCGCTCCTTGCAGGCACTCCTCGCCACGCTCGGTGGTGCGTGAGGCGCTCGTCGCCGAACCCTCGGAAGGCGCCGCAAGTGGTTCACACTCTCGGTGACGTCACGGCTGCAGCGTGTCGCGGTCGATCGCCGATGTGCTGATGCATCGGCCTCGGTGGAGGAGGGGACGTGCCCACACTTTGCCCACAATCGGTCTGGAGCAGACGTGATTCTGGGTGTTCCACATGATCCAGGATGCGCTAAAAGACAGAGCTGATCATTCTGTGGGCGAACCCCGACGGGCTTGGAAAGGGGTTCGAGTCCCTCTGGGGGTACCGACGGCGCGCACGGCCGATCAGTGGGTCGGTGGCGTCTCCCGGGTGGCGGCGGCGATCTCTTTCGCGATGGCGACGAGGCCGGGTTCGGCCGACCACAGGCCGTCCTTGCCCTTCTTGTAGATCACGTCCTCGATCGCCTTCCGCACCGCGTTGCGGATGACGGCGGAGAGGATGAGGATGGCGAGCACGAAGCCCACCACGTAGACCGCGATCGCGATGATGACAGCGACAGATCCGTCGAGCACGTTGTTCCCCCTCATGGTGACTAATGCTGGGAACGCTAGCGCGATTTGTGCGTAACGGCTCGGTCGCCTGTGCCGCGGCGTGCTAGTCTGGCCGACTTTGCACGCGTTGGTCAGAGGAGGGAAGTCGTGAACGCCGAGGGACGCACGCTCGTCACCGCCGAGTACGGCTCGCGCGCGGTGGGTGTCGCGACGGGGGACTCCGACCGGGATCTGATGAGCGTCTTCCTCGAAGCGCCTCGGTTCGTGACGGGTATCGAATCGATCGACACCGTCGCGGGTGGCACTGCCGAACCGGGTGCGCGTTCGACGAGGAACGACGTCGACACCGTGCGTTACCCGCTGCGCAAGTGGGCGCGCCTGGCGGCGATCGGCAACCCCACGGTGCTGTTCCTGCTGTTCGTGCCGGAGTACGAGGTGCTGACGGACGAGTGGCAGCGCATCCTCGACATCCGCGATGCCTTCGTCTCCCGCGACGCCGGGCGGCGGTTCGCGGGCTACTCATGGGGTCAGCGGGAGGCCATGCTGGGGCTCCGCAACAAGCGCACGAACCGCCCCGAGCTGGTGCACCGACATGGCTATGACACGAAGTTCGCCTACCACATGGTGCGGACGGCGATGCAGGGCATCGAGCTCATGCGAACCGGTCGACTGGTTCTGCCGCTCGGGGAGGAACGGCTGGCGGTGCTGCGGGCGATCCGGCGGGGCGAACTCGACAAGGACTCGGTGCTCGACCTCTCGAACGACCTCGATGCCGAGCTCGAGCGTGCCATCGCGGATTCGTATCTGCCCGAGTGCGCCGATCGTGACGTCATCAATCGCACGCTTCATGCGATTCACCTCGACGTGTGGCGGGGGTTGTCGTGAGCGCGGGGGAGCGGACGACCGCGGCGCGTGGGCGGGCGGCGGTGATCATCGACGTCGACGGCACGCTGGCGGATGTCGCGGGCATCCGCCACTACGTCGTCGATGACCCGAAGCATCGCAACTTCCACAAGTTCCACGATGCTGCGAGCTGGGTGTCGCCGATCGCCGACGTCGCGCGCGTAGCCCGCGGGCTGCATGCTGCCGGCCTCCCGATCGTGGTACTCACATCCCGCGCTGAGCGGTGGCGGTACCGCACGCGGGTGTGGCTGGCCAAGTGGGAGATTCCCTTCGATGCACTCGGAATGCGCGCTGACGTCGACACCCGCCGTGACGATGCAGTCAAACGAGATCTGCTGGAACGGATGCGATTCCTCGGCTACGAACCGGTGCTCGCGATCGATGACAATCCGCAGGTCATCGAGCTCTGGCGGTCCCTCGATATCCCGACTGTGGTGGTCCCTGGTTGGCCGGAGTCCGAGTCCGAGTCCGAGTCAGAGCCAGAGGCAGTGCTCAGCCGGTAAGGGGACGGAACAGGCCCGCCCTCCTGAGTGGGCCCGTGCACGTGGGCAGCTGCCGCGCGCTTCGCGCTTGCCGACGATGTGCCGTGGTTGGGTTCGCGGGCGTGCCGGATTAGGCGGCTGGCTGGTTGGTGGTGCGTCGGCGGGTGGTTGGGATGGGGGTTTGGGTGATGTCGATCCACCTGGGTGGTATGAGGTGGGGGACGCCGTTGAGCATGATGAGTTTCCACGCCGCCTTGTGGAGGTGGGAGTGGTGGAAGTGACACAGCAGGACGCCGTTGTCGATGTCGGTGCGGCCGGGTGGGTGAGTGTCGTCTCCCCATGCGTCGACGTGGTGGGTTTCGCAGAAGGAGGGTGGCCGGTCGCAGCCCGGGGCGACGCAGCCGCCGTCGCGGGCGGCGAGGGCCCGGTTCTGCGCCGGGGTGAAGAACCTTTTCATCTTCCCCTGGTGAAGCACCTCACCCCGGTCACCGAACACCGTCACCGCGGTGGGGGAGGTGCAACGCATCTGCGCGACCGTCGACGCCGGGATCGGGGCGTCGATCCCATCGATCCAGCCCACACCCCGGCCGGCCTCGATGTCGTCGAGAGTGATATGCACGTTCACGGTGGTCGTGGCTCCGTTCAGGCGCGGCATGTCGGGTGCTCCGGCGGCGCGGGCGATCAACTCGGTGACGGTGTCGGCGTTCTTCTGCGCCTGACTCCGCATATCGGTCATGATCATGTCCGCGATGGCTTCCTCGTCGGTGAGGAACCGGGGCCCGGTCACGCGGGGGCTTTGCATCGCCTGGATACTCGCCAACCACACCCCGCCCTGCTCCGGCGTCAACGCGAACTTCCCCCGGATCATCCCATCCGAAGCCTGCGCGATCGTCAACGACCTCTGAGCTTGCAACACCTCATCCCGCGGCTCCGCACCATCGGGGTCGATGACTTCGCGGAGGTGGATGGCCAACTTGTGGGTCTCATCTGTGGTGAGGTGCAACGCGACCGTCTCATCGACCAGGGTCTGTTCCGCGCCGGCGACAACGTCAGGGGCGCATCCCCGGGTGGCCAGCGCACCGCACTCCTTCACGATCACGGCCGCCGCCTCCACACCCACGGTGCCGTCATCCAGGGCCGCTCCCAGGGCGGGGAACGGGGCGGGGCCTTCGCCGCCGCCGAGGAGCATCGCCCCCCGCAGTCGCTGCCCGAGCTCGAGCCGCGCCTTGCACTCCCGCGCCGACGCACCGGTCACGTTCGCGACGAGTTTCACCGGGCTGGTGAAGTTCAACGACCGGCTGAGTCCCTCATCCCCGAGCTCACTCCGCGACCGCACCGCCACCTCACCCGCGACCAGAACCTGGGCCGCAGACACCACCCGGCCCACCGCTTCGAACGCGGCCATCACCTCCAGCAGCGCCTCGTCAGAGACCCCACCCAGCCCCGCCCCGACCGCGCCCGCGACATCACGGAGATCGGTCGCGATCTCACGGAGTCGGGCAGCTGAAGTCATACTGATATTCTATCATCAATCAATGACGAAAGCTCAAACAATCGAAGATCTGTTCGCCTTGACCCCGATCCTCCACACTGGCTCACTCGCGCTGGAACGCCCACTTCGGGGCCGACGAACCTGGACCTTGGTTCTCGAACTCCTCGACGATCGAACCGGACGCATCGAACCGCCAGCCGAGCACCCGCCAGCCCTGCACGGTGACCTTCATGGCGACGCCATTGACGCTCGCCGTGCTCGGAAGATCGATCGGGCCCTCGAAGTACCAGTACTCGGCGCCCGCGATCTCCTCCGGGGTCTCGATCACGCGTCGATCCGTCGTCGTGTACAGGAAGGCGTTGGCCGGATGCTCGTCGAACACCGCCAGCTTGTCGCCCGTGAGCAATGTGCGGTACGGCGCCAGTTCGTCGTCGGTGGCTTGCGCAGCGCCGGTGATCCGCGCATCCGCTGCGGCGAACAGAGCGGTCATGCGCCTCCGGAGATCTCCGAAAGTCGTGGCTGCACCCGCCAACGCTGCGGGGTGATCGTCGGGCACGGCTGCTGCGCCGTCCGCCAGTGTGGCGTACTCCTCCCGCTCGGCCAGGACGGCTTCGGCCTGCAACACCTGCCCGAAGTCGAACGGTGGTGGGGCGGCCATCCCCGCCTCCCAGGTGAGCAGGAGCCGTTCCGCGCGATCGACGAACCGTTGCAGTGCCGCCGACGTCGTCTCGTCGAACATCGGCGGTGGGGCGACCGTGGGCGCCACGCGACGAGCGTAGACGTCCGTGACGTCCACCCAGCTGCCCGCCGTCTCGGCGTCGCCGAAGAACGCTCCCGGCGCATCCTCCTCGCTCTCGGTAACGCCGTCCGTCTCCGTTTCAGTGGCTGGCACCTGCGCAGGCACCAGGATCACCGCGCCCCGTCCGGGGTCGAACTCCACCCGCCCAGGCGCGACAAGGAGCCTGCCCGCCACCTCGAACGGGACCGTCCGCACCACCGCCGCGTCGCAGAGCAGCTTCACCTCGTAGCGACCGTCGTGCTCGTCGAGCAGGTGCCAGCCGGAGCCCCAGCCGGTGTCACGGAGGTTGTTCCAGCCGCGCACGCCGTCGAACACCGCGACGACCTCCGTCAGTGCCCGGGCGCCGTCATTGGCCGTGGATGCGCCGAGCACACTCACGTCGGCGGAACTCAGGCGCTGCCCGTCGTGGATGCAATGCGCCTCGAGTCGGTAGGCATCGATCTCACCCTCGACGAAGGTCGTGACGGTCAGTCGCGGAGCGTCGTACTCGTCGATCGCATCGAGACTGACGAAGCCGAGGCGGAGCATCCAGCCCCCGTCGATCGCGAAACGCTGTTCGCCCTCGAGCGCGACCGCACTCAGCGAGCCGCGGTGCAGGAGTTCGTCGACACCGTCCAAGTCTGACCGGAGGCGCAGTGAGAAGCCCACCGTCCCCGCCCCCGGCAGGTCTTCGCCATCGACCTGACGACGAAGATCGACCACCGTCGTCTCGCTCGCCGCCAACTCGGGCAGCCGGACGCGCTGCTCGAACCAGGGTTCGCCGTTCGGCTGATCCACCGACCAGAGGAGTTGGGCTGCAGCCGGGGTCGGGCCCAGCAGCGTCACACGCAACGACGGGCTCCACCCATCGGGTCGGATCGAGCCCGTGGTGGTGGCTCCGGCACGAAGGGTATGTTTGATCACAGTCGTCATTGAGGAATGATCACTTAAACAGGTGCCACGCGCAATACCCGTGACCAGCGCGGAGTCGAGCCGATCGGCACGGATCATGGCAGCATTGCAGGTGGGACGCGGTGCCGAGCTGAATGCGGCACTTGGGGAGACGATGATGTCGAATGGCCGGGCGACGACTGTCGCCGTCGTGGATGCGGATGCGGGGGAGCTCGCCGCCAAGGCTGCTGCCCTCTCTGCCCTGCCGGGCGTCGACGTGCGCATCGAAGCCGTCTCGCTCGGCCGCTTGCTCACCGATCCGTCCTTCCGCCGGA
>BADC01000468.1 GCA_000333435.1 Corynebacterium-like bacterium B27
CGTTGCGATCGTCGCGAGTTGGCGGGGTCGTTCGAGGCGGGCATGACATCGGGGAAGAGGGCGGCGAACAGGCTGAGCACCGCGACGCCGATGGTCGCCGCGGTGAGCGCGAACGCGGTGCGCTCGGCAGCCCTCGCGGCAGCGAGCACCGCCGCGATGAGGAGCACGGCGGCCACCGCCGAGAGCAACCACGACGCCGCCGTTCCGTAGGCGAGGCCCGTCCAGAGCAGGAACGCCGCCGCCACCACGACGGTCACGACTCCGGCTCGGACCGCCAGCCGGCGTGCTCGCGCGCGGATGTCGCCATCGGTCTTGAGAGCGACGAACACGACACCGTGCGTGAAGAACAGCAGCAGCGTCGTCGCTCCACCCAGCAACGCGTACGGGTTGAGCAGATCGACGAGCGTGCCGAGGTAGGTGTGGTGGGCATCCATCGGCACACCGCGCACGATGTTCGCGAAGGCGACGCCCCAGAGCAGGGCCGGAACGGCGGAGCCGACGATGATCATGCCGTCGAACCATTTCGTCCACCGCGCACCCCGCCCCTGGTGGCGGTATTCGAAGGAGACCCCGCGGAGGATCAGGGCGAGCAGGATGAGCAGCAGCGGCAGGTAGAAGCCGCTGAACAGCGTCGCGTACCACTCCGGGAAGGCCGCGAACAGCGAGGCTCCGGCCACGATCACCCAGGTCTCGTTGAGGTCCCAGACCGGGCCGATGGTGTTGATCAGCACGCGCCGATCGGTGTCGTCGCGGCCGAGGAAGGGCAGCGACATCCCGACGCCGAAGTCGAAGCCGTCGAGCACGAAGTACCCGATGAAGAGGAAGCCGACGATCCAGAACCAGAGGGTGGCGAGATCCATGTGCGTGTCTCCTAGTAGACCGTGGTCGGGACGACGGGGTGCTCCTGTGCTCGATCACCTTCGGGCACAGCGGGCTCGGGCCCCTTCCTGATGGCCTTCGTGATGAGCCGGAACTCCACCACCGCCAGAGCGCCGTAGACGAGCGTGAACGCGACGAGGGAGGCGACGACGTCCCATCCGTTGATCCCCGGCGAGACCGCATCCTGGGTCTTCAGCAGACTGAACACGATCCAGGGCTGCCGGCCCATCTCGGTGAAGGTCCAGCCGACGATCATCGCGGCCAGAGGCAGCGGGAACGCCCAGACGCCGATGCGCCACACCCACCTGCGGGCCGGCATGCGGCCGCGCCGGGTGAGCCAGAGGCCGGCGATCGCGATCACGACCGAGACGACGCCGAGTCCGATCATCCAGCGGAACGACCAGTAGGTGATCCACACGGTGGGCATGTAGTCGCCCGGCCCGTACAACTGCGTGTACTGCGCCTGCAGGTCGTTGAGCCCTTCCACCGTCCCGTCGAGCGTGTGGGTGGAGAGGAACGAGAGCAGGTAGGGGATGCGGATGGAGAACAGCTCGCTCGAGCCGTCGGGAGTCCCCCAGGTGAACAGGGAGAAGGAGGCGTTGGCGCCCGAGGCGGTGTTGTAGAGCGCCTCGGCTGCGGCCATTTCATCGGCTGCGTGTCGA
>BADC01000467.1 GCA_000333435.1 Corynebacterium-like bacterium B27
ATGATGACGTCGGCGGTGGCGATGGCGTCGCGGTAGCCCTCGGCCGGCACGGGCACGAGCCCCTGCTTCGCCGCGAATGCGACAGCGCGGCCCGAGGGGGAGAACACCCGGATGTCGGTCACGCCGCGATCGCGCAGGTTGGCCAGCGTGACGCGGGCGTACTGGCCCGTGCCGACGAGGAGCACCCGGGTGCGCGCCCAGTCGGTGACCCGGCTCTCGGCGAGGTCGAGCGCGAGGCGCGCGAGCGAGCGGCCGGCGCCGCCGAGCCCGGTCTTCGTCTTGACCCCGCGCGAGGTGTGGGCGGCGCGCTGGAACAGCCGCTCGAGGTCGGAGGAGGTGGTGCCCTCGATGCGGGCGGTGCTCAGGGCGCGCTTGACCTGCCCCGCGATCTCGTCTTCGCCCACCACGACCGACTCGAGGCCCGACGACACGGCGAAGAGATGGTCGGCCACGCCGTCGCCGCACAGCACGGTGAGGGAGTCGCGGAGTTCGCCGACATCGGTTCCGGATGCCGCGCCGAACGACTCGGCCGCCTGCTCCACCGCGAGCGAGACACCGGCGGTGAGCGGTTCGTCGATGTCGAGGTAGGCCTCGAAGCGGTTGCAGGTGGCCAGCACGACCGCGCCCTGCACGAAATCGCTCTCGGCGACCAGGCTCTTGGCCACTTCGGAGGTGCCGACCGACAGCTTCTCGAGCAGTTCGAAGCTCGCGTTGCGGTGGTTCGCGGTCAGGCAGATGAGCACCGATAAAGTCTACGCCCGCTCCGGCGGCGGTCGCTGTACGGCAGCCGAACGGCCCACGGCCGGCCGCTCAGGCGCCCGCCGTAGGATGTCTCGGTGACTCTGCCCGCCACCCATCCGCTCTCCGACGGCCGCACCACGAGTGCGCCGCTCATCACTACCTACCGGGGGGAGCGCGGGGCGGTGACGCCGGTCTGGTTCATGCGGCAGGCGGGCCGCTCGCTGCCCGAGTACCGGGAGTTGCGGGTGGGCACGCGGATGCTCGACGCCTGTCTCGACCCGGAGCTCGCCAGCGAGATCACCCTGCAGCCGGTGCGACGCCACGGCGTGGATGCGGCCATCTTCTTCAGTGACATCGTGATCCCGCTGCGGCTCGCCGGGGTGGACGTCGACATCGTGCCGGGGCGAGGGCCGGTGCTGGGGTCGCCGATCCGCACCGCCGCCGACCCGCGAAGAGACCGGTTATGCCATCGGCGAGGTCGAGCACGTCTTCGACGCCTACATGAGCCCCGGCTCGGTGACCGAGAAATTGCACTTCTTCGCGGCGCCCTACCGCGCCGGCGAACGAGCGGATGCGGGCGGCGGGCTCGCCGACGAGGGCGAGGACATCGAGCTGGTCGAGCTGGGCATCGACGACGCACTCGCCCGCATCGGGCACGACATCGTCGACGCGAAGACGATCATGCTGCTGCAGTGGGCGGCGCTCGCCGGCCCCTTCGCGGCCTGAGATCACGCCACGGTGCTCAGCGCTTCCGGTCGGGGTAGGGGAACACGTGCGGGGGTCGTAGGGCGCC
>BADC01000466.1 GCA_000333435.1 Corynebacterium-like bacterium B27
ATCTGGTAGTCACGTCGAAGGGGGGCAGCTGAGCATGTCGGACTCGACTCGTCGGCAGGCGCGCGCCGAGCGGGAGGAGACCGCTCCGCGCGGCCGCCGGTCGGATGCGGTCGACGGCGAGGGCAGCATCTTCCGCGCCGGCTTCGCATCGCTGACCGAATTGGCGCTCTCGGGTGTTCAGGTCACGGCCTGTGCCGTCGACCTCTCGACCGGCAAGGTGCTCTTCTCGGTCGACGACCACCTGTCGGTGCCGACCGCGTCGATCGGCAAGGTGCTGCTGCTCATCGAGGTGGCGGCGCGCATCTCGGCGCGCGACGGCGCACAGCTGGCGGCGGGCCTGGCCGGCGCCGGCGGCGGGGCGGAGGCGGGCGATGCGGCGGGCCGCTCGCGCTCCGTGCGCCCGGCCCCCGGAGCCGAAGCGCTCAGCATCCTCAACCGCACCGCGCAGGATGCGGTGGGCGACTCGGGGCTGTGGCAGCACCTGCAGGTGCCCGCGCTGCCGGTGTCCGATCTCGCGGCGCTGATCGGGGCGACGAGCGACAACCTGGCCACGAACGTGCTGCTGCGCCGCATCGGTCTCGACGCCGTGCGTGCCCGCGGCGAGTCGCTGGGGCTCCGGCGCACCCTTCTGCTCGACATCGTGCGCGACGAGCGGGGGCCGGATGACGCGCCGCAGCTCTCCGTCGGGTCGGCGCGCGAGCTCGCCACGCTGTTCCGGCGGCTGGTGCGCGGAGAGGTGGTCGATGAGACCACCTCGCGACTGGTCACGGGGTGGCTCAGTCTCGGCACCGACCTCTCGATGGTCGGCGGTGCCTTCGGGCTCGACCCGCTCGCTCACACCGGGCCCGACCACGGCGTCACGCTGGTGAACAAGACGGGGACGGATGTCGGCATCCGCTCGGAGGCCGGCGTGGTGACCGGTCCGCGGGCCGGGGTCGCCTACGCCGTCACCATGCGGTTCAACGACGTCGACCTGCCGGCGCGGCTCTCGGTGCTCGATGCGATGCGCACGCTCGGCACCGACTTCCTCGAGTACGTGTACTGACCCCCACCCCTCGCCCCCGCCCCACTCGCGAGGAGGTGGGTCGCGGGGTCAGGTGAGGGTGCGGAGGAGGCGCAGGGTCTCGCCGACCGCGGGGATGTGGTGGGCATCCGGGCGGGTGACGGCCACGATCATCCGGTGATCGTCGCCCGTGGTGGGTCGCGCCACGACGCCCGCGGGCAGGGATGACGCCCGGCGGGCGAGGCCGGGCAGCAGGGCGACGCCGAGGCCGGCCGCCACCATGCTCATCACCGCCACGAAGTTGTCGGTCTCGAAGGCGATCGCGGGCGCGAAACCGCGCCTGGCACAGGAGTCGAGCAGGTGCGAGCGGCAGCGCGGGCAGCCGGCGATCCAGTTCTCGGCGCGCAGCTCGGCCAGGTCGAGGCGATCGGATGCGCCGGCCAGTACCGCGTGCCCCTCCGGCACGAGCACGAGCAGGTCGTCGCGCGTGAGCTCGTGCACGACGAGCCCCTCCGAACTCGCCTGGAACGGGTCGTTGCGGTCGGCCGGATAGTGGAAGGCGATGGCGATGTCGCTCACCCCGTCGCGCACGGCCGCGACCGCGGCGGGCGGCTCGGCCTCGAGGTAAGTGAACTGCACCCCGGCGTGCTCGGCGCCCATCGACTGGATGAGCTGCGGCACGATGGTCGACGACGCCGACGGGAACGCCGAGAGCCGCACCCGGCCCGACCGCAGCCCGGAGAGGTCGGAGAGCTCACCCGCGGCCGAGTCGAGCGCGGCGAGAACGACGCCGGCGTGCCGCGCGAGCACCTCACCCGCATCCGTCAGCCGGATGCCGCGGCCCGCGCGGGAGACCAACGGCATGCCGATGCGCCCCTCGACCCGCCGCAACTGTTGGCTCACGGCGGGTTGGCTGAGGCCGAGAACGGCGGCCGCCCGCGTGATCGAGCCGTACTCGGCGATGGCGGCGATGACGCGCAGAGTCGGTGAGTCGAGGTCGAAGGTGCTCGCGAGCGGCGAGAGGGTCATGGCACAACCATAACCGGGTGTTATGCGAAGCATCCGACACTGGCGGTTGTTCAATGAATGGCGAGCGAGGACCATGGGGGCATGGTGATCGATCGCGCCGCCCTCGCCGTGCACTTCGACGTGCGGCCGGGCTACCTCTCGTCGTGTGTGATCGGGGTGCCGCCGCGCGAGGCGGTGCAGGCGCTCGCCGCCGATCTGGCCGGCTGGAGCGAGGGGCATCGCGACCCGGGCGGGTACGGCACCGCCGTCGAGCGTTCGCGGGAGGCTTTCGCGCGACTGGTGGGGGTGCCGGCCGATCAGGTCGCGGTCGGCTCGCAGGTGTCGGTCTCGGCGGCGATGGTCGCCGCGTCGTTGCCGGCGGGCTCGGAAGTGCTGGTCGTCGAGGGCGACTTCAGTTCGATGGTGTTCCCCTTCCTCGTGCAGGAGGAGCAGGGGCGCCTCTCGGTGCGGTGCGTGCCGCTCGCCGAGCTGGCGGAGGCCATCCGTCCGTCCACGACGCTGGTGTCGTTCTCGCTCGTCCAGTCGGCGACCGGAGCGCTCGCCGACGTCGACGCGATCGTCGACGCTGCTGCGCGACACGGCGCCGCGACCCTCTGCGACGTGACCCAGGCGGCGGGCTGGATGCCCGTCGACGCCACGCGCTTCGACGCCACCATCTGCCACGCCTACAAGTGGCTCTGCTCGCCGCGCGGCGCATCGTTCATGACCATCGCCCCCGCCTTCGCCGAGCGGCTCGTGCCGGTCGACGCGGGCTGGTACGCCGGCGACGACGTGTGGGGCTCCTGCTACGGCCCACGGATGCGCCTGGCCGACTCGGCCCGCCGCTTCGACGTCTCCCCGGCGTGGCCGGCCTGGATCGGCACCGCGCCGGCGGTCGAGCTCTTCGCCTCCGCCGACCTCGAGGCCGTGCGCGCGCACTGCGTGGGTCTTGCCGACGAACTCTGCCGCCGGCTCGACGTGCCGGCCACCGGCACCGCGATCGTGAGCTGGCCCGACCCCGACGGCCTGGCCTTCGCAGCGCTCACCGCGGCCGGCGTCGCCGCCTCGGCCCGGGCGGGCCGGGTGCGCGTGGCGTTCCACGTGTGGAACGAGCTCAGCGACGTCGAGCTCGTGCTCGATGCGCTGGCGCCGCACGCCGCGATCTGAGCGCACGGGGCTGGCGGGGGCGGTGGGTCGCGTACCTGGTTGTCGCAACGACGGAGAACGAGCGCGCGAAACGGCAAGTACGGATGCTCGCACCGAATCGCGCCCGCTCCTCCGTCGTTACCCGGGGGTCAGTCGATGAGGTCGAGGGCGCGCAGGCGCCGGAGGGTCTCGGCACCCGCCGGCGGGCAGCGGTGGGCGTCGGCCGAGGTGACCCAGTGCACGGCGTCGACCTCGCTCGACGGCGTGGGCGCATCCGTCGTCTCGCCCTGGAACACCTGCATCTCCACCAGGCGGCCCTCGGGTTCACCGTGGGCCTGCACGGTGACGGTGAACAGCGGATGCACCGACGCCGGTTCGACGCGGATGCTCACCTCTTCGAGCGCCTCGCGCACAGCTGCCGCCGCCGCGGTCTCGCCGGGGTCGATCTTGCCGCCCGGCATGTAGTAGACGTCGCGTGCCCGTGCCGTGACCATCAGCACCCGGCGCTCGCGCACGAGCGCGAGGGCGGCGACGCGGATGGTCGGGAGCGCTGTGGCAGCGTCTGCGCCTGACTCGGGGCCGCCGGATTCGGAGGTCATGGTGTGCCGGCCACGTGCCGGCGCCGAGAACTCGGGTGTCGGGAATGCGGGCGCCGCGCATCCGTGCAGCCATCGACAGCGGCGATCCGGGTGCGCGAACTCAGGACTTTCGGCCGGACGGCGCCGTATTCAGGTCGCGCGGGCCTGAATGGCGGCACAAATCCTGAAAAGGGGAGGGGGACCGCGGGTCCCGGAAGCGCGGAGGTGGGGAAGAGGGCGCGGCGCGGAGGGCGGAGGGCGCGGCGCGGCGGGCGGAGGGCGCGGTGCCCGCGGTGGAGCGGGCGGAGGGCACGGGTGGCGCGGTTCCCCAGGGTGGGGCGGGGGGCGCGGTCCCTGCAGGTGGGGCGTTGCGCGCGGGCTGCTCGGGGGGTCAGGGTCAGCCCTCGGCGCGGCGGTAGCCGTCGAGGTCGACCGGGCCGGCGGCATCCTTCGACGCGGCGACGGGCGCAGCGCCGGCCGCGGATGCTGCGCCCAGGC
>BADC01000465.1 GCA_000333435.1 Corynebacterium-like bacterium B27
GAACTGGCCGCCGGGCAGGAGCGGCGGCCAGGTCGCGGTGAGCACCTGGCTGTCGCTCGAGCCGACCACGAACGACCACCAGAGCGGGAGGGCGCCGCCGAGGAAGACGGCGAGCAGGATGCCGTAGGTCACGAATCCGGGCCGGCGGTCGATGCCGTGGTCGCGCCGGCGACGGCGCGGGGCGGTGGCGCGTGCCGGCCGAGCGGATGCTGCCGCCCCGGCTGCGGGGCGCGTCGCGGTGGCGGTCATCGGTTCTCCTCCGGGGCGGACGGGGTGGCCGGCGTAGACGGGGCTGTCGGGGCTGTCGGGTGGTGGGCTTCGGCGAGCTCGGGGGAGACGCCGGGCACGAATCCGCTGGTCAGCTCCGCTTCGGCGCGCGAGCGGGCGAGCGCACGGGTGCTCCGCTTCTTCGCGACCCGCGCCTCGGTCGACGCGATCCGCCGCGAGATGAGGAAGTTGAGCACCCCGAACAGCACGATCACGAGGAAGAGGAGCCACGCCACCGCCGAGGCACGGCCGAAGCTCTGCCGGTTGAACGCGAGATCCCAGAGGTAGAGCACCGTGGTCTGGTACTGCCGGTCGTTGCCGCCGGGAGTGGAGACGGTGGGGTTGAAGAGCTTCGGTTCGGTGAAGATCTGGAGGCCGCCGATGGTGGCGGTGATGATGACGAAGATCATGGTGGGCCGGATGCTCGGCAGCGTGATCGAGAAGAACCGCCGGAACTGCCCGGCCCCATCGAGGGCGGCCGACTCGTGGATGTCGCGGGGCACCGCCTGCATCGCGGCGAGCAGGATGAGCGCGTTGTAGCCCGTCCAGCGCCAGTTCACCATGGTGGCGATGGCGATGTGGGAGGGGAAGACATCCGTCATCCAGTCGACCGGGCCGAGGTGCACGGCCTGGAGGATGTTGTTGATGAGCCCGTACTTCTCCGAGAACGCGCTCGAGAAGATGAGGGTGACCGCCACGGGGGTGACGACGTAGGGGATGAGCACGCTCATGCGCCAGAACGTCTTCGCCCGCAGGTTCTGGTCGAGCACGGCGGCGATCGCGACCGCCGCGATCAGCTGCGGCACCGCGGAGAGGAAGAAGATGCTGACCGTGTTGAACAGCGAGTTCCAGAAGAACGGATCGGTGAGCTCGGTGGCGAAGTTGTCGAGGCCCACCCATTCGCCCGGACCCGAGAGCAGGTTCCAGTCGTTCAGCGACACCACGAAGGTGTAGCCGAGCGGGAAGAGCCCCACCAGCCCGAACAGCACGAAGAACGGCGCGATGTAGACGTAGGGCGAATACTTCACGTCGGCCTTGTTGAGGCGCTGACGGAAGGTCATGCCGAATGCGCGGGGCGGCGGGGGCGCATCCGTCGCCGGCGTCTTCACCGGCGGGGTGATCGTTGCGGTCATGCGGTGGTTCCCTGACGGTCGAGAGGCGGGTGGGCGAGACGGGTGGCGGAGAAGTGCCGGGGCCCCAGGCGGTGGTGGATCCTGGGGCCCCGGCGGTGCGGGACTACTTGTTGACGACCAGCTGGTTCAGCAGGTCGATCGCGTTGTTCCACGCGGTCTGGCCGTCGGTGCCGGAGTCGAGCGACAGCGCCGACGGGCCGAAGACCTGCTCCTGGATGACCGAGTCGTCCGGGCCCTTGAACTGGGCGACGACGCCCTTCGAGCGCTCAGCGAGGATGGAGCCGAGCGGCGCGTCGTTGAAGAACGTCGACAGCTCGTTGGTGCCGGTCACGGCCGGGTCGCTCTGCGCCTCGATGTTGCTCGGGAAGGTGCCGGCGACGGTGAACGCGGCCGCCTGCTGCTTCGCCTCGGTGAGCCACTGGGCGAGGGCAGCGGCCTCCTTCGGGTGCTTGGAGGAGGTGGGGACGGTGAGGAAGGTGCCACCCCAGTTGGCGGGGCCGCCGGGGAACACGTTCGCGAAGTCCCAGCCGGAGCTGGCGTCGCCGCCGGCGGCTTCGACCTGGCCCTTCACGACGCCGAGCATCCAGCCGGGGCAGACGAAGGTCGCGAACGAGCCGTCGGTGAAGGCCTTGCCCTTGCCCCAGTCCCACTGGGTCTGGCCGGAGGAGAGACCGGCGGCGGCGCCCCCGGCGAGTTCGCCCCACAGCTCCTTGAGCTTGGCGTTGTCTTCGATGTTGAGCTCGCCGTCGGCGGTGTAGTAGCCCTCGGGCTGCTGGTTCACCATGGCGTTCCAGATGAATCCGGACTGGTCGTACCAGGGCTTGCCGGTGGCGGCGTGGTACTGCTCGCCCACCTTGAAGTAGTCGGCCCAGGTGGCGTCGTCGCCGCCGAACAGCGCGGCGACCTCGTCGCGGTCCGTGGGCAGGCCCGCCGCCTGGAACAGGTCGCGGTTGTAGCAGAGGCCCTCGGGGCCGATGTCGGTGCCGTAGCCGATGATGCGGCCGTTCGCATCCGTCGCCTGCTTCACCTTCCAGTCGACCCACTGGTCGGCGATGTCCTTCGCGCCGTAGTCGCTCAGGTCGGTGAACTGGTCGGAGACCTGCATCACCGCGCTCAGCCAGCCCTCTTCGACGGCCTGCACGTCGGGGAGCCCGGCGCCGGCGGCCTGCTTGGTCTGCCAGTCGGTCTTGGCGTTGCCGCCGGTGTCGATGTTGGTGGCCTCGATCTTGATGCCGGGATTCTCCTCCTCGTACTGCTTGTAGAGGTCGTCGAGGCCCATCGTGCCGAACGTGGTGACGGTCAGGGTGATGGGGTCGTCGGCGGTGCCTGCTGCGCTGCCGGAGGACGAGCATCCGCTGGCGAGCAGTGCGAACGCTGCCGCGCCGGCGATGGCGATGGTCCCTGCTGTGGTGCGTCGTGAGAACTTCACGGTCACTCCCTTGTGTGCGTGGTTTGTTGTCGATAGGGATTGAGAGCGCTCTCACAACGATGCGTGAGAGCGCTCTCACGATTCGTGGGCAACCGTAGGCGAGAAATTCGGGCGATGTCAAGCCCGCCGCATATTCCTGTTCGGGAATACGGATGCCCGGCGCCTTCGTCTCCCGGTCGAAGCGCGGTGCCGACGTAACAGAACTTCGCAAACGGCCTGGTCAGACGATGGTCGTGGCACCCTGTCCTATCGGTGACGCACGAGAGGAGAGGTCGATGGCCGGAGAAAGCACGCGGGGTCAGTCACTCGGCTTCGCGACCCAGCAGGTGCACGCCGGGGCGGTGACCGACGACGGCGTCAACCCGCGGGCGACGCCCATCTACCTCAGCGCCGGCTTCGTGTTCGACGACTTCGCCCAGGCGCGCGATCGCTTCGGCGGAGCCGACGACGGCTTCAGCTACACCCGGGTCGGCAACCCCACCACGGCCGCCGTCGAGCGGCGCATCGCCGCGCTCGAGGGCGGGTCGCACGCCATCCTCGTGGGGTCGGGCCAGGCCGCGCTGTCGGTGGCGCTGCTCGCGCTCCTGCAGGCCGGCGACCATCTGGCATCGGCGAACAGCATCTACGAGGGCTCGCGCGGCCTGTTCCTCGACAACTTCTCCCGACTCGGCATCGACACCTCCTTTGTCGTCGACGCCAACGACGCCGCCGCGTGGGAGGCGGCCATCCGGCCGAGCACCCGGGCCCTGTTCGTCGAGTCGATCCCGAACCCGAAGAACGACCTCGTCGACCTGCAACTCGTGGCGGCGGTGGCGCACCGCCACGGCATCCCGCTCATCGTCGACAACACCTTCGCCACCCCCTACCTGCTGCGCCCGCTCGAGCACGGTGCCGACATCGTGGTGCACTCGGCGAGCAAGTTCCTGGCCGGGCACGGTGCGGTGCTGGGCGGCGTGATCGTGAGCGGTTCGGGGTTCGACTGGAGCGCATCCGCCGCTCTGTTCCCGCACCTCACCCAACCCGTGCACGGTCTCGGCGGCCGCAGCTTCGTTTCGCGCTACGGCGCCGATGCGTTCATCGCCTACGCCCGCGACGTGGTGGCGCTGCGCTCCGGGCCGACGCCGTCGCCCATCAACGCGTTCCTCATCCAGCAGGGCATCGAGACGCTGTCGCTGCGCGTCGACCGGCAGTCGGGGTCGGCGCAGGCGGTGGCAGCCTGGCTCGAGGAGCAGCCGGAGGTCGAGGCGGTCGACTACTCCGGGCTGCCGTCCAGCCCCTTCTTCGCCCTGGCCGACCGCTATCTGCCGCGCGGCCGGGGGTCGGTGTTCTCGTTCACGGTGGCGGGCGGGCTGCCCGCGGCCGCCGCGTTCATCGACGCGGTGCAGCTGTTCACGCGCATGACGCACCTCGGCGACACGCGGTCGCTCATCATCCACCCCGCCACGACGTCGCACGCGTTCCGCACCGAGGAGCAGCTGCAGGAGAGCGGCATCGGCCCCGGGCTCATCCGCCTGTCGATCGGGGTGGAGGACGTCACCGACCTGCTCGCCGACCTCGAGCGCGGCCTCGCCGCCGTGCGGGCGCTCGCGGCAGCGGCTCCCGCGTCCGCCGGCGCGCCGTCGGCTCTGGTGCCCGCCGCCGCTCCGTCCGCTCCCGGGCCCGCCGCCGCTCCCACTCCTGCGACCCTGAACGACGGAGAGTCGGCGCGACACGCCGTCCATTTCTCCGTCGAAACCGCGCGCCCGGCCGAATCTCCGTCGTTCCGACGCGAGCCCGGCGAGGTGGGTGCCGACGCGCTCGTCGCTGCCGGGACTGAGCGGGCGGGCGCGGACGCTGCAGTCGGTGCGGGGGCTGCGGGGGAGGCGGCCTGATGGCGCGGCAGCAGCACTTCGGGTGGTTCCTGTCGCGGGGGTTCGGGCCGCACGGGTGGGGGCATCCGTACTACGAGTGGAACTACCCCTGGCACCGGCCCGACCTGTACCAGCAGTCGGTGCGCGACCTCGAGCAGGCCGGCTTCGACCTCGTCATCATCGAAGACGCCCTCTCGCTCGGCAATGCCGACACGCTCGACCTGCGCATCCGCAGCGCCTATGGCGGGCCGAAGCACGATCCGCTGCTGCTCGCGCCCTACCTCTTCGACGTGACGGAGCACATCGGCATCGCGCCCACCGTGAACCCGCTCGCCTACTCGCCCTACCAGGCTGCCCGGCAGTTCGCGACGCTGCAGCACCTGAGCGACTACCGCTTCGGCATCAACGTGGTGACGGATGTCGGCTCCTCCCGCCACTTCGGCGCCGAGCCGCTCGCGCACGACGCCGCCTACGACCGCGCCGAGGAGTGGCTCACCGCGGTGCGAGCGCTCTGGCACAGCTGGGGAACGGATGCGCTCATCGCCGACCCCTCGACCGGTCACTTCGCCGACGGGTCGCGGCTCGACCCGGTGCGGCACCGCGGGGAGTACTACTCCTTCGACGGGCCACTGAACGCGCTGCCGTTCCCGTCGCTCGGGGAAGCGTCGGGAACGGGCACGGGCACGGGCACGGGCACGGGCTCCGCGCTCCCGGGCGACCCGGTCGTCGTCTCGCCCGGCGGCTCCGGCCGTGGCCTCAACTTCGCCGGCGAGCAGTCGGAGGTGCAACTCGCGCTGGCCTCGCTCGATGTCGCGAGCATCCGCTCGTACCGCGCGAAGGTGCTCGACGCGGCCCGCGCGCACGGCCGCTCGGCGGCCGACATCGACATCCTGTTCGTGTTCAAGCCCATCATCGTGAGCTCGCCCGAGGAGGCGCAGCGCATCGTGGATGCGTCGGCGCACCCCTCCGACGAGGCCCTGCTGCAGGTCGCGGCCGGGCAGTCGAGCGATCTCGAGACCGACCTCACCGGACTCGACCTCGACCGGCCGGTCGATCCGGCGATCTTCGGCGACCACGTCTCGCGCGGCAGCATCAAGGGCCTGCTCGGGGCCTTCGACGACTTCGCGGATGCGACCTTACGGCAGCTGCTCACCGCCAAGGCGCGGCTCGGCCGCATCTCGGAGCGGGCGGGCTACGTCGGCACGGCCGACGAGGTCGCCGACTTCATCGAGGAGCTCGGGGCCGAGGCCGACAACGACGGCTTCATCTTCTCGGGCGACCTGCACCCGGTGACCATCCACCGGATGCTCGACGAGCTCGTGCCCATCCTGCGGCGTCGTGGCATCCTCCGCACCTCCTTCGGCGCGGGCGGCCTGCGCGCCAACCTCCGCGACTTCTGAGCCCCGATGCGCGCCCTCACCGTCCTGCCCGCCCCCCTCAGCAAGCCGGCCCGCCGAAGCGTCACGTCGTGTACTTCCCTCGCGGATTCAGCACGCCGAGTGACTTCTCGGGGAGGCTCGCGTGCAGCTTGAGATACTCGGCCTCGGCCGCATGGGTCTGCCCATCGCGCGGCACCTGCGTGCCGCAGGCCACGAGGTGGTGGGCCGCGACCTCGACCCCGCGAGAGTCTCCCTCTTCGAGGACGCTTCCGTTGCAGCACGGCACGCCGGCGGCGCGGGGCGCACCGTCGACGCGCTGCTCACCGTGCTGCCCGGCCCTGCAGAACTGCGGCGCGCGATGTTGGGCCCGGAGGTGCCCGATGCGTACTCGGACGACGCCGGTGACGCGGGCCGGGAGGAGGGAGTCGTGGACCGATCGCCGGCCGGCGGGGCTCTCGCGGGGCTGCGGACAGGCGCACTGTGGGTGGACCTCACGAGCGGCGACCCGCGCGTGGCGCGGGAGCTCGCCGCGAACGCGGCGGCGCAGGGAGTGGCCGCGGTCGGTGCGCCGATGGCGGGCGGACCCCGCGACGCCGAGCAGGGCACCCTCGGGTTCTTCGCGCGGCGGCGAACCCCGCGACGGTCGAGCGCGCGCTCCCGACTGCTCCGGACGCTGGGCGACGCCGCACGCATCGAGCGCGCGGGCGACGACGTCGGCGCCGGTCACGTCGCCAAGCTGCTCGCCAACACCCTCTGGTTCGGGCAGGTGGCGGCGGTGACCGAGGCGTTGCTGATCGGGCACGCGCAGGGGCTCGAGATCGAGCAGCTCGCCGGCATCCTGAGGCGGAGCGCCGGTGGCAGCGCGTTCATCGACCGGCACCTCGACGCGCTCCTCGACGGCGACTACCTCGAGAGCTTCGGCATCGACCGTGTGGTCGAGGAGCTCGACACCGTCGCCGCGCTCGCGTCGGAAGCCGGGCTGCCCGCACCCCTCGCCAACCTGGTCGCCGCGCTCCACCGCGAGGCTCTCGAACGGTTCGGGCCCGTCGGCGGTGAGCTGCTCGTGGCGAAACTGCTCGAGGAGCGGGTGGGAACGCGCATCCGTCGCCCTCGCTGAAGCGGGACGGGTGCGCGCCGGGCGCCTAGTGCCGCGGGCCGGACGGGGCGGGCGCGGGGGCGTCGGCCGGGGCATCCGCCGCCGGCTTCTGCACGGCTACCGAGCCCGTGGTGACGTCGGGGAGCACGAGCGCGCCCATCTCCTCCGCGGCGAGCTGCGCCTGCACGGCGTCGTCGTTGTCGGCGGCCTCCTCGAGGGCCGACTTCTGGCGCAGCGGTGTGGCCTTGAGGAAGAAGCTCAGGATGAACGCCACGCTCACCACGGCCAGGCACACGATGAACACGGTCGACGTCGCGTTCGCCCAGGCGTCGACGAACGGCAGGCTGAGCCGCGAGTCGGCGCCGACGAGGAACGAGGTGTCGCCGCTCAGCGCGGTGCCGAGCGAGGAGGGGTCGGTCTGCGCGTTCTGCAGCACCTGCAGGATGGCGGCGTTCGCCGGGTTGCCCTGCACTGCCGGGTCGGCGGCCGCCGCACGGGTCTGGGCGATGATCGCCGGGTCGGTGAATGACGCGACCAGGGTCTGCCCGAGCCGCGAGAACAGCACCGAGAACACCACGGCGGTGCCGAGGGTTCCACCGATCGAGCGGAAGAAGGTCGACGACGAGGTCGCCACACCGATGTCCCGCGGGCCGACCGAGTTCTGCGACGCGATGGTGAGGGTCTGCATCAGCTGGCCGAGGCCGAGGCCGATCACCAGCATGCCGATCAGCACGTACCAGACCGGCTTGTCGGCCGAGACGAAGCTCATGTAGGTGAACGCGGCGACGAGGAGGCCGGTGCCGACGATCGGGAAGATCTTGTAACGGCCGGTGCGCGAGATGAGCTGACCCGACACGATCGAGGAGATCATGAGGCCGAGCACCATCGGGATCATCAACAGGCCCGCCTCGGTGGGCGTGGCGCCGGTGGCGATTTGCAGGTAGTTCGGGATGGTCATCATGGCGCCGAACATGCCGAAGCCGACCAGCACGCCGAGGATGGTCGCCATGGAGAAGGTGGGCGACTTGAACAGCTTCAGCGGGATGATGGCGTCGTCGCCCATCCGGCGCTCGACCAGGATGAACATGACCAGGCCGAGTGGCGCGATGACGTAGCAGATGATGGAGCCCCACGAACCCCAGCCCCACTCGCGGCCCTGCTCGGCCACCAGCAGGATCGGCACGACGGTGAGGATGACGGCGGCCACACCCCACCAGTCGATGCGCACCGTGCGCTTCGTGTGCGGGATGTGCAGGAAGAGCAGCACGATCACCATCGCGATGGCGCCGATGGGGAGGTTGAGCAGGAAGATCCAGCGCCACCCGGTGATGCCGAGGATCTGGTCGGCGCCGGAGAGCAGTCCGCCGAGCAGCGGGCCGATGACGCTCGAGATGCCGAAGGTGGCGAGGAAGTAGCCCTGGTACTTGGCGCGCTCGCGCGGCGCGAGGATGTCGCCCATCACGGTCAGCGCGAGCGACATCAGGCCGCCGGCACCGAGGCCTTGGATGGCGCGGAAGATGGCGAGCTCGTACATGTTCGTGGCGATGCCCGCCAGCAGCGACCCCACGAGGAAGATCGCGATGGCGATGATGTAGAGCGGGCGACGCCCGAAGATGTCGGAGAGCTTGCCGTAGAGCGGCGTGGAGATGGTGGACAGGATGAGGTAACCGGTCGTCACCCAGGCCTGCAGGCTGATGCCGTCGAGGTCGTCGCCGATGGTGCGCATCGAGGTGCCCACGATGGTCTGGTCGAGCGACGCGAGGAACATGCCGGCCATCAGGCCGAAGATGATGAACAGGATCTGCCGGTGCGTCATCTTGCCGCCGGCTTCGCGGAACTCCTCCGCTCGGGCTTCGGCTTTGGTCGCGCGACGGGCGGACGACGGGGTGGTGCGAGACATGGGCATCCTCAGACGAAGCAGATGGGGGGAGGGCGCGCGCGAACTTTGCGCAGACTGCAAAGTTACACCCGCTGAACACTACTTCTCAACTCGAAACGATCTCCCGCGTACGGCCGTGCCGTAACAGGCGTCGACCGGATGCGCACATCCCGAACGGGGGCTTCCCCGCCGCCGGGCGCCTCTCTACGCTGCCAGGAGCGTCCGCGGCGCGCGGCACGACGAGGTGGGGGAATTCATGGCGATGACGGACGAGGGTGAGCGCGCCGAGCGGCGTACGGTCAGCCGGCGCGGACTGCTCGGCCTGGCGGCGGCGGGCGGTGTCGGCGCGGCCTTCGCCTCGGTCGCGGCGCCGGCCGGCGCCGGGGCGGCGACGCTCGCGACCACGGCTCGGCTCGGCGTGCCGGCCGCGCCCACGGACCCGCCGGCGGTCACCTCCGGTCTGACCCCGTTTCCGCAGCAGGACGACCTGAACTTCCAGACTCAGTTCAACTACGGCGAGGCCGCGTACGGCGCCGCCGAAGTGGGCGAGGTCGCCGAGGCGGTGCAGGAGGTGCAGGCGGCGCTCGCCGTGATCGGCACCGCGAACCTGCCGGTGTACCAGCCCTACAACGACACCTTCGAGGCGCTGGCGGCGAAGCTCGCCGCTGCGGCCGACGAGGAGAAGGCCGCGGGCCGCCTGGCCAGTGCCCGGTCGAAGTACCTGCGGGCCGCCGGCTACTACACCGGTGTGCTGTTCTTCGTGCTGGGCGGCGACACGCCCACCCGCGAGCCCGAGATCTACCAGGCGATGCAGCGCTGCTGGGCCGAGGCCGCCGCCCTGCTCGAGCCGGTCTGGACCCGTGTCGAGATCCCGATGGCGGTGCGGTTTCCGGATGCCGGGGGCACCCCCGTCGTGCAGACCGTGACGGTGCCCGCCTACTGGGCGCGCGCCGCCGGCCCCGGCCCGAAGCCGACCGTCATCATCAACAACGGCAGCGACGCGCAATTGGTCGACACCTTCGCCTTCGGTGGCGCGGCTGCCCTCGACCGCGGCTACAACGCGCTGATGTTCGAGGGCCCCGGCCAGGGGTCGCTGCTGTTCGAGCAGAACATCCCGTTCACCCCGTTCTGGCAGGACGTCATCACGCCGCTGGTCGACTTCGTGCTCGCCCAGCCCGAGACCGACGCGGCCGCCGTGGCGCTCACCGGCTGGAGCTTCGGCGGCCTCCTCGTCATGCGCGCGGCCGCGTACGAGCACCGTCTCGCGGCCGTCGTGGCCGACCCGGTGTTCTATGACGCCACTGCGCCCTATGCGCAGTTGAAGGGCATCCCGAACGAGTACTGGGTGAACGACGTCTACCCCTCGTTCCCCGTGCACGGGGTGCCGGGGCAGGACTCGCTGCGCTTCCTGCTCAACAAGCGCGGCGAGATCTTCGGCAAGGCGTTCCACGAACAGGCGCTGACGGGCGTCGTCATCCAAGACCTGGTGGGCCTGCTCGACGCCATCGCCTCCTACACGGGCGACAGCGCCCTGTTCGGCTCCGTCACCGCCCACTCCCTCCTCCTCACCTATGAGGGCGACGAGTTCTTCATCGGCCAGCAGGCCGACGTGCGCGGCTGGCTGACCAGCGCGGCATCCATCGATCAGCACGACTTCACCTCTGCCGAAGGGGCGCAGTTCCACTGCGCACCCATGGCGCCGCAGGTGCGCAACGAGGTGGTCTACGACTGGCTCGACGGCATCTTCGGCCGGATGCCCGTGCCGCCCACCCCGCCGGCGCCACCGGTTCCGCCCGCACCGGTCGCGCCCGTCGATCCGCCCGCCCTCGCCGCGACGGGCGTCGAGGCCGCGCCGCTCGCCGCCGTCGCCACCGGCCTCGCCACGGCCGGGGCCGGCGCCGCCGTGCTGGCCGCCCGCCTGTCACCCCGCCGACACTGACACCCCCGATCTGCCCGCCGCGCTTGTCGGGTGGAACCGGCAGCATCGTGCCGTTTGGCGAGCTCGGGAGGCGTTTCCCCGCGGGTCTGACGCATTCCGGCGTGATCCTGCCGATTCGCGTTCGAATCCCCTAAAATGAGGCTGTTGAGGGGAGATCCGGTGAGATCTTGCCGGTAAGGACGTGATGGAGGCCTCGAAAGAAGTCGGCTCGGCCATCCGCGCTGCCCGCAAGCGTCACCGGCTGACCCAGCCTCAACTCGCCGAGTTGGCCGGAATCTCCGAGCGAACCGTGCGCGACATCGAGAAGGGCTCCGCTTCGGTGAGCTTCGCTGCGGTCATCGCTGTCGCCGCCGTGCTCGGCCTGCGAGTGGAGGCGCGCTGATGGTGGCCGGTCTCGACGAACTCCGCTTCGTGGCGTCGGCCGACGTCTACAAGCAGGGGCGTCTCGCCGGCCGCCTGACTCGAACATCCGACGGCTCCGTGGTCTTCGCGTACCTCTCGGAGTACCGCGATGGCCCGTCGCCTTTGGCCGTGGCGTCGACCTTGCCGGTGACCGACGGCTCCGTCTCGTCACCGCACGGTTCGGTCCCGGCCTTCTTCGCCGGCCTGCTGCCCGAAGGCCGCCGGCTCAGAGTGCTGCAGGATGCGGTGAAGACGAGTCTCGACGACGAGCTGACGCTCCTCCTCGCGGTCGGGGCCGACGTGCCGGGCGATGTGCAGGTGGTACCGGCTGGTGCCCCGCCGACAGACCCGCCACCCGCGGTGGATGCGGTTGAGGTCGCCACGCTCGATTTCCTCGAGCTCGCCGACGAGGTCGACCGGCATGCGCTCCCCGGCGTGCAGGACAAGCTGAGCGCGGAGATGATCAGCACCCCTGTCGCGACCCGTTCGGGTCGATACATCCTGAAGCTCGATCCGCCCGACTATCCGTACTTGGTGCAGAACGAGGATCTGCACCTCCGTTCGGCGACGAAGTTGAAGATCGCGGTCGCCGACGCGCAAAAGGTGACCGATCGCCTGGGGCGCGAAGGCCTTCTCGTGACCCGCTTCGACCGGGTTCGCGCTGGCGGCGGGCGATGGGAACGCCTACCGCTCGAAGACGCGACCCAGGTTCTCGGCCTGCCGCCCGCATCGAAGTACCACATCGATTCCGAGCGGGTGGTCGCAGCGCTCTCCGGGCACTGCACCGCGCCGGCCGTCGCCGTCCGCAACCTCTATCTGCAGTTCGTGTTCGCCTGGCTCACCGGGAACGGCGACCTCCACGGCAAGAACGTCTCGATGCTCGGCAGCGCGTCGGGCGAGACGGCCATCGCGCCGATGTACGACCTCCCGTGCACGCTCGTCTACGGTGACGACAGCCTGGCGCTCCCGGTGGCTGGTCGCACTCGCGGCGTGAAAGCACGACACTGGCGTGAGTTCGCCGCAGCCATCGGACTGCCGGAACGCGCGGCGGCCTCGGCCAACGCGGTCGCACTCACCGCAGCGTCGGCGGTCGACCTGTCACAGCTGCCATTCGCGGGTTCGCCGCTTCGACGCGCCGAGCGCGAGCTGGGCTTCCGCCGCGCAGAACTCAGCTGACCGGTCAGCCGCCGAAGAGCTTGCCGAAGAAGCCCTTCTTCTTCGGTGACCAGCCGGCCGCGGTGAGGGCGTCGATGAGGGGCTGCTTCACCTCGTCGGTCGAGAACGACCAGCCGTAGAGGTTGCCCTCGGTGGAGCCCTGCCGGTCGGTGGTCTTCGCGGCGGTGCCGGCACCGAACTGGAACGAGACCTTCTTCTCCCGGCCCTTGAAGGTCGAGGTGCCGCCCGAGATGCCGAAGCCGCCGTCGCCCGTGGAGTGCACGGTGGCCGACGACTGCGTGTCGGTCTCGTCGAAGGTCCACTCGGCTTCGGCCGGGTCGAGCGTCACCCGCAGCTCATAGGCCGAGGAGATGAGACCCGCTGCCGTGACAGCGGCCCACTTCACGTCGGCGTACTTCCAGGTGGCCCGGATGCCGTCGGGAGTCGCCTCGTAGACGAAGGGCAGCTCGGGGCTGTTGAGAGCGAGCACGCGCGCCTGCGCGTCGGCGACGGAGTCGGCCATGCCGCGCCCTACGCCGAGACCGCCGAGAGACCCGCCGAGGACTGGATCTCGCGCAGCTCCCCCCACAGCTCGGTGGCCTGCGTCCCGGTGGCGGTGGCGGTCAGCTGCACGAGGTCGACCACGGGCCCGTTCTCGACCACGGCGAGACGCACGCCCTGCATGAGGGTGCCGACCCGCGCATCCGGATAGCTGAACTCGATGCGGAAGCCGGGGAGGCCGAGCACCTCGTGCTCGTCGCGCACCAGCTCGACCTTGCCCTCGATGGACTCGACCCGGGCGACGACGGCGTCGATGGCGGTCTGCAGGGTGTAGCCGGCCGCGTAACGCGAGACGGCGACGACGATGTTGGGGCGGAACTCACCCTGCTCGACGGCCTTGCCGGCCGCCAGCACGGCACCGGTGACGGAGAGCGCGTGCCAGTCGTCGGGCACCGTGAGGGTGAGCGACGGGAACGCGGGAGCGGATTCGCCGGGGAAGGTCAGCGTGTGAGTCATGGGTCCAGCCTTTCAGGAAACGAGGACGAACGGAGGGGGGTCGGCCGGCGCTCAGCCGATTCC
>BADC01000464.1 GCA_000333435.1 Corynebacterium-like bacterium B27
GAACTCGAGCGGCTGCGCGATGATCTCGAGGTCGCCCGGGCGCACCAGACCGGTCTCGGTCACCCCGTCGAGGCCGTAGGCGGCCAGGTCGCGGCGCACGTCGGCGGGGTATTCGCCGCGCACGATCGGGTCGAGGAAGATCGTGTTCTGCAGCCCGTCGAAGCGGCGTGCCGCCTCGACGTCGACCGGGTCGTTCGGGTCGAGCGGGATGGAGTTGGTGAGGTTCAGCGTGATGCCCAGGTTCTGCGCCCCGAGGTCGCGCAGGCGCTGCACCGCGAGGCCGTGCGCGAGGTGCTGGTGGTGCACCGCGGCGATCGCGGCCGCGGGCTCCTGCCGCCCGGGGGCGTGCACGCCGGCCGCGTAGCCGAGCAGCGACGAGCAGAACGGCTCGTTGAAGGTGGTCCAGTGCCGCACCCGGTCGCCGAGCGCGCCGTACACGATCTCGGCGTAGTCGCGGAAGCGGTACGCGGTGTCGCGGTTCGCCCAGCCGCCCTTGTCTTCGACCGCCTGCGGCAGGTCCCAGTGGTAGAGCGTGAGCCAGGGCAGGATGCCCGCCTCAAGCAGCTCGTCCACCAGCCGCGAGTAGAAGTCGAGCCCCACCGTGTTCACGTGCAGGTCACCGGGCCGGATGCGCGCCCAGCTCGTCGAGAACCGGTAGGCCTGCAGACCCAGCTCCTTCATGAGGGCGACGTCGGCGGGCATCCGGTGGTAGTGGTCCACCGCCACGTCGAGGGTGTCGCCGTTCAGCACGGCGTTGGGCACGCGGGCGAAGGTGTCCCAGATCGAGGCCTCCTTGCCGTCTTCGAACGCGGCGCCTTCGATCTGTGCGGCGGCCGTGGCCGAGCCCCAGAGGAAGCCGGGAGGGAATGAGGTGCTCATGCGGGGTTACTGCTCCTTGAATGGTGGTTGTGCAATGGTACGTGCAAGCGCGAGCCGACGGCAGGGCCGCCGCGGCTCGTGCCCGCTCAGCCCTTGACCGCGCCGGCCATGATGCCCGAGACCAGTTGCTTGCCCGCGAGCACGAACAGCAGCAGCAACGGCAGCGTCGCGAGCACCGCGCCGGCGAGCACGATCGATTAGTCGACGTACTTGGCCGACTG
>BADC01000463.1 GCA_000333435.1 Corynebacterium-like bacterium B27
AGCTGCGCCTGGCCGAGGAGGGCCGCCCGGTCGAGTTCGTGACGGTCCGCATGCCCTACCGGGTGCAGGCCGACGAAGAGGATGCGCAGCTCGCCCTGCGCTTCATCGACGCCGACCCCGGCCTCGTGGTGAACATCCAGAACGGCGTCGACGGCGTGACCCAGGACTACCGCGAGGCGACGGGCGCCGACCTCTCCGACTTCGTGAAGGGCAATGCGAAAGCCCGGATGCGCATGGTCGCCCAGTACGCGATCGCCGGTGAACGCGGGTTGCTGGTGGTGGGCACCGACCACGCCGCCGAGGCGGTGACCGGGTTCTTCACGAAGTACGGCGACGGCGGTGTCGACATCACGCCGCTCACCGGCCTCACGAAGCGCCAGGGCAAGGCGCTGCTCCAGCACCTCGGGGCGCCCGCCCGGCTCCACGAGAAGGCGCCGACGGCCGACCTTCTCGATCACAACCCGGGTCAGACCGACGAGGCGAACCTCGGCCTGACCTACGCCGACATCGACGACTTCCTCGAGGGGCGCGATGTGTCCGACGAGGTCGCCGAGGCCATCGAGCAGCGGTACCTCGCCACCCAGCACAAGCGGCACACCCCGGCGACGCCCTTCGACACCTGGTGGTGACGGGCATCCGCTCGCTTCCTTGAACGACGAACGGCCCTTCCCGTGTAGGAAGGGCCGTTCGCGCTGATGCGTGCTACGGCGCGCAGGCGGTGAGCTGCTGCACCGCGGGGCTCAGCGAGTCCGGGCCGCCCAGGAGGGTGACACGGTCGGGGTTGAGCGCGGCGATGTCGCTCAGGGCCGCCTGCGGAACGCAGGTGCTGGGCACCACGTACAGCGGTGCGCTCGACGAGGCGGCCAGGGCGGCGCCCGCCAGCGCGTCGGGGAAGTTCAGCCCGGTCGCGATGAAGACGTCCTGGGCGTGCGTGAACGCGTCGTGGTTGATGGCGATCGAGGCCTCGAAGCGGTCGGCGCCCGACAGGCGGGTCACCGGAGCGACCGACCCGAGCGACGACTCGATGCCGGGAGAGACCGAGGCGGGGCCGCCCGCGATCTTCAGCTTCGTCACGCCGAGGTCGGTGAGCGTGGCTTTGGTGGCGGCATCCGCTTCGGCCGCGCCGCCGTTCACCAGCAGCACCGGGGCGCCGAACGATCCGCCGGCCGCGCTCGCGGAGAGCGCGTCAGGGAAGTTCGATCCGGTGGCGACGTAGGCGACGGTGGCTCCGGACTCGCCGAACGCGTAGTCGATCACGTTGCGCGACACCTCGAAGCGGTCGGCGCCGCCGATGCGCACGGCGTCGTCGGAGGCCAGCGCCGTGAGGCTGTCGAACACGGCGGGGGAGACGGAGTTCGGTCCGCCGGTGACCACGATCTTCTTCGGGGCGAGCCGCTCGATCTCGTCGGCGACGGCCGGCAGCAGCCGGTCGGCGGGAGTGAGCAGCAGTGGTGCGTTCTCGCTCGCAGCGGCGGGGGCGGCGCTCAGGGCGTCGGAGAAGACGGCGCCGTTGGCGATGTACACGGTGTCGGCGGATTCAGGATGCGAGGTCTGCGCGATCTGCACGGCGACGTCGTAGCGGTCGGCGCCCTCGATGCGGGTGGCGTCGGGGAGTTCGAAGCTGAGGGGCGTGTAGGTCTCGAAGGGAGTGTAGGTCGCGCCACCGGCCGGGTAGGTGTAGATGCCGTAGTTGCCGTCGGCCAGGGCGCCGGTGAAGCCCTTCTGCACGGTGAAGTCGATGCTGAACGAGCCGTCGGGGCCGATCGCGACCGCGCCCGCCGCGGCTCCGCCGACGGAGTTGACGTCTTCGGCGTTCATCACCCACTTGACCGACGCTGTCTTACGAGCGGCGCTGGTCGCGCCTTCGGAGGCCTTCCAGGTGTCGAGGAAGGGCCGAAC
>BADC01000462.1 GCA_000333435.1 Corynebacterium-like bacterium B27
GGATGAGGAGTGTCGCGGGGGAGTGCTGCAGCAGCCACGCGAGGCCGACCTGCGCGGGGGTCGCGCCGAGCGCATCCGCCCACTGCTGCACCACCGGATGCTCGCCGACCTTCGGGAAGCCGGGGAAGCCGCTGCCGAGCGGGAAGAACGGCACCCACGCGACGGACTCGGCCTCGCACAGCTGCAGCACGTCCTCGAAGTCGCGCTGCAACAGGCTGTAGGAGTTCTGCACGCAGACGATGCCGGCCGGTAGTGCCGCGCGGAGTCCCTCGAGGTCGACGGCGCTGAGCCCGATGGCGCCGATGACGCCCTCGTCGCGCAGTTCGGTGAGGAGCGCGAGCTGGTCGTCGATCGGCACGATCTGGTCGCCCGAGGCCTGGATGCCCGGCCCCGCATCCGCTCGGCGCAAATTCACCACGTCGAGCCGTTCGACGCCGAGCGCGCGACGGTTGTCGTCGATGCTGCGCCGCAACTCCTCGGGTCGTTGGGCGAGCTGCAGCGGCACGTCGCCGCCCGGGTTCGAGTCGGCGCCGATCTTCGTCACCACAGTGACCCCCTCGAGAGCATCGGCCGCGCGTCGCAGCATCTCGTTGGCGAAGCCGTCGCCGTAGAACTGAGCCGTGTCGATGTGCGTGACTCCGGATGCGGCCACCTCGCCGAGCAGCGCGATCGCGGCGGCCGGGTCCTGCCGCAGGTGCTCGAGTTGCATGGCGCCGTAGCCGACGCGCGACACCATCACGTCGCCGAGCGCCCCGAGGCCTCCGGCCGCGCGCCCTTCTCCATTCGCCGACATGATCGTTCCTTTCGCTAGACTGATGAAACGGAGGAACCTCCGTATTCGCAGACTAGCACGAAATGGAGGTGCCTCCGTTTTGACGTCCACACCACCGCGCACTGCGGCGAGCACTCGCGCCGACGCGCGCCGCAATCGCGAGCGCGTGCTCGACGCCGCCCGCGCGGCGTACGCCGAGGCCGGTGCAGACTCCGGCACGGCACCCGCGCTCGAGGCCATCGCACGCGCCGCCGGAGTGGGCATCGGCACGCTCTACCGGAACTTCCCGACCCGCGAGGCACTCGTCGAGGCCGTCTACGCCGCCGAGCTCGACGAGGCGATTGCNGCGGCCGACGAGCTCCTTGCCGGGCACGCGGCCGACACCCGGCTGCGGATGTGGCTCGACGACTACGCCCGCTTCTTTCGCACCAACGCGGCATGCTCGACACCCTCCGCGCGGGCTGGGCCTCGGGCACGGTCGCGGCCCCGCACACCCGGGAACGCGTGCGCGAGGTGCTCGAGCGCTTCCTCGGCGCCGGTGCCGAACAGGGGCTGCTGCGGGCCGACATCACGGGGG
>BADC01000461.1 GCA_000333435.1 Corynebacterium-like bacterium B27
TCGCGGGGCGCAGGAGTTCGGGTGAGCCTCCTGCTGCACGGCGGCCGCAAGGTCGATGCCGACGGCGTGGTCGACGACTTCTGGATGCTGACGGCCGGCGACCGCATCCAGGCCACCGGTTCAGGCGACGGCTGGCGCTCACACCTCGCAGCCGAGACCGAGGTGGTCGACGCCGTCGGGCTGTGGCTGACGCCCGGGTTCATCGACATCCACTCCCACGGCGGCGGCGGGTACTCGTTCGACGACGGCACCGAGTCGATCCGGGCCGCGCTGGCGCTGCACCGCGCCCACGGCACCACCCGCTCGGTCGTCTCTCTCGTGGCGAACCCGGTGCCGTCGCTCCTTGTCGGGCTCGAGACGGTGGCGAGCCTCGCCGACACCGACCCGCTCGTGCTCGGCGCGCACCTCGAGGGGCCGTTCCTCGCGCGCAACCACCGGGGCGCCCACAACCCCGAGTTCCTGCACGCCCCCACGCCCGACGAGGTGGCGCTGATGGTGGCGCGCGGGCGGGGGCGGCTCGTGCAGATCACGATCGCGCCCGAACTCGCCGGAGCGCTCGACGCGATCGACGCGTTCACCGCGGCGGGCGTCGTGGTGGCGGTCGGGCACACCGCAGCCGACCTCGAGCTCGCCCGCGAGGCGTTCGAGCACGGCGCCACACTGCTGACGCACGCCTTCAACGCGATGGCGGGCATCCGGCACCGCGAACCCGGCCCGGTGGTGGCCGCGTTCGACGACCCGCGGGTGGCGTTGGAGCTCATCGTCGACGGGTTCCACGTGCATCCGGAGGTCGTGAAGCTCGCGTTCCGCATCGCGCCCGAGCGCATCGTGCTCGTGACGGATGCGATGGCCGCCGCCGGCTCGGCCGACGGCCACTACCGCCTCGGCACGCTCAACGTGTCCGTCACCGAGGGCCGGGCGCTGCTCTCGGGCACCTCGACGATCGCCGGCTCGACCCTCACTCAAGACGCGGCACTGCGCTGGGCGGTGGGCGCGTCGGGCGTCGACCCGGTGCTCGCGGTGGCGGCGCTCACCGCGAACCCGGCCCGGGCCATCCGCCGCGACGACGAGTTCGGCACCTCCGCCCC
>BADC01000460.1 GCA_000333435.1 Corynebacterium-like bacterium B27
CAGCCGACCCCTCCTGCAGGGCGTGGTCGACGACGATCGCGCCGGCCCGGATGCCCGCCCGCGGCGCCTCGAACGCCGTCGCCGCCGCGAGCGCGAGCGAGTCGGGCCCCCCGCTCAGCGCCACGAGCACCTCGGGCGCCGGCCGCTCGTCGCGCAACGACGGAGTCTCGCCCGAACGTCGGACCGTGGCTCCGTCGTTCCCGTCATCGGCGCCGGAACTCCGTCGTTCGGGCGGCGGCAGGAGTGGCTGGAGGGCGTCGCGCACGGCGCGGCGGATGTCGGCGATGGCGGGCGTCAGGCGCGGGCGGCGGCCGTCCATGTGCATCCAGTAACGTTATTGCAGTTTCGCGGCGCCGTCTCGTGCGGCGTACCGCCACCGCCGGACACGAAGGAGCACCACACATGGCCGCGTACGACGTCGTCGTCGAGATCCCCAAGGGAAGCCGCAACAAGTACGAAGTCGACCACGAGACCGGTCGGGTCTACCTCGACCGTGTGCTGTTCACGAGCTTCGTGTACCCCACCGACTACGGCTTCTTCGAGAACACGCTGGGCCTGGACGGCGACCCCGTCGACGCGCTCGTGCTGCTCGAGTACCCCACTTTCCCGGGTGTGGGGGTCAAGGTGCGCCCCGTCGGCGTGCTCAACATGAGCGATGAGGCCGGCTCCGACGCCAAGGTCGTCGTGGTGCCGTTCAAAGACCCGCGCTGGGCGCACATCCAGGACATCACGGATGTTCCGGAGCAGACCCGCAAGGAGATCGAGCACTTCTTCGCCCGCTACAAAGACCTCGAACCGGGCAAGTTCGTGAACATCGAGGGCTGGGGCGACGCCGCCGAGGCCGAGGCCATCGTGCAGGCCGGCTTCAAGAAGCTGGAAGAAGAGGGCACGCACTAGCTGTGTTAGCTGCCGGGCGGCCCGGGCTTCGCTCGGGCTGCCCGGGTCGCGCCGGTCCCTGCCCGGCGCAACGCGACATGTGAGCGCGCGGTCGAACGGCGCGGCCTTCGGACGCACCGTTCGGCCACGCCCTCACCTTGGGTCGTCGAGTAGGGCCTGTTGCGTGCGCCCTCGCGACCTTCGTTGCTCGGGGAATGGCGCGGCCCGCCGTCGCCCACCCCGCCAAGGAGCGCTGGGGGTCGGGGGATTTTCGCCTCCGCCGCCTTTGAGCTCCGCTCAACCCTTAG
>BADC01000459.1 GCA_000333435.1 Corynebacterium-like bacterium B27
GTCGGGCCAGCGCGACGCTGTTGGCCTGCGTCTCGATGATGGCGTCAGGGTCGAGCGACTGGGAGCCGGCGAAGATATGCAGTCCGCGATAATCCGCGCCGGCATCCACAAGGCGCCGCACCAAATCCGGCACCCGTGCCTGGTCGACGCCGAACGGCTTGGCGCCGCCGCCCATCCGCATCCCCGATCCGCGCAACTCGAATTCCGGGTTGATGCGGACGGCGAG
>BADC01000458.1 GCA_000333435.1 Corynebacterium-like bacterium B27
GGACCCAGGGTGCGACCGCGGGGAAGATGGCACTCGCCGCTTACAACGACGACACCACCGCCTGCCCCGACAAGACGCTCTACATCGACACCAGCGTGGTGACACCCGACAACGCGAAGGACTATTACGTCGAGGGCGACACCTACGTGCGGGCCAAGGAAGACCAGTGACTCTGCCCGCTCCCGGCCAGGCCGAGCAGGTGCGCCGCATCCCGGATGCGCCCGACGAGCTCCGCCTCGACGGCATCACGAAGTCCTACCTCGGCGTGCAGGCGCTGAAGGGCGTCAGCTTCACGGTGAAGCGCGGCAGTATCCACGCTCTGGCCGGGCAGAACGGAGCCGGCAAGTCGACGCTGGTGAAGATCCTCTCCGGGGCCGAGACGCCCGACGGCGGGGAGATCCACCTCGGCGGCCAGCGCGTCCGCTTCCGGGAACCGACGGATGCGCAGCACGCCGGCATCCACACCATCTACCAGGAGCTCAGCCTCGTGCCCTCGCTCTCGGTGGCCGAGAACATCTTCCTCGGGCAACTGCCGAAGGCGGGCCGCACGGTGGTCGACTGGCGGCAGATGCAGGTGGAGGCGCGGGAGGCGCTCGCCCGGGTCGGCTTCGACCTCGACGTGCGCCGCCCGGTGGCCTCGTTCTCGGTGGCCGAGCAGCAGGCGGTGGAACTCGCCAAAGCACTGCACAAGGATGCCCGCGTGCTGTTGCTGGACGAACCCACCTCCACGCTGCCGCAGCCCGACGTGGAGAAGCTCTTCACGGTGCTCCGGTCCCTCGCCGAGCAGGGCGTCACCCTGCTGTACATCTCGCACCGCATGGACGAGCTGTACTCGCTCTGCGACTCGGTCACGGTGCTCCGGGACGGCCGCAACACGGCCGACCTGGCCACCGCCGACACGAAGCCCTCCGACGTCGTGACCGCGATGGTGGGCAAGAGTCTCGAGGGCTCGATCGCGGATGCGGCGCTCCGCGGGGAGCGCAGCCCACGGCTGGGTGCCGGGCCGAGCGACGAGGTGCTGATGTCGGTCTCGGGGCTCTCCGAGGAGGGCTTCGTCGACGACGTCTCCTTCGAGCTCCGCCGCGGCGAGGTGCTCGGCATCTCGGGGCTGATCGGCAGCGGGCAGTCCGAGCTTGCGGGTCTGCTCGCCGGGGCGCGCCGCAAGACGGCCGGACGCATCCGTCTGGCCGGGCGCGACGTGTCGCTGGCCGCCCCGCGCGACGCCATCCGCCGCGGCATCGGCCTCCTGCCGCAGGACCGCAAGGCGCAGGGGTTCATTCCCGAGATGGGCGTGGCCGGCAACATCACCCTGGCGAGCCTGCCGATGTTCAGCCGGCTGAGCATCATCGACGGCGCGAAGGAGCGCCGGGTCGCCACCGAGATGGTGGCCCGGCTCGGCATGAAGGTGTCGAGCGTCAACCAGCCGATGAAGACGCTGAGCGGGGGAACGCAGCAGAAGGGCATCCTCGCCCGCTGGCTCGCGCGTTCCTCGCAACTCCTGATCTGCGACGAGCCCACCCGCGGCGTCGACGTGGGCGCCAAGGAAGACATGTACGAGCTGCTGCGCGAGTTCGCCCGCGGCGGTGGCACGGTCATCATCTCGAGCTCGGAGATCACCGAGGCGATGATGTGCGACCGCGTACTCGTGCTCGCCCGCGGCCGGGTGGTCGCCGAGTTCGACCACGACGAGATCGACCCCTCGGGGGCCACTCTCGTCTCCCGCTTCGCCTGATCAAGGCATCATCCGCAACCGATGGACTGAGAAATGACCAACAACTCCCTCGCCGACCCCGTCACCACCGCGCCGGCGCCCAAGCACCGCCCCCCGCAGCCGCCCGCGAATGGCGGGAGCCGCCTCGGCGCCGCCGTGCGCCGCCTGCTGCCCAAGAGCTACCTCATCCTGGTGCTGATCGCCATCGTGATCGTGGGCTACTACGTCTCCGAGGACTTCCTCACCGTGCGCAACGCCGAGAACGTCATCGCGGCGGCCTCGATCGTGGCCGTGCTCGCGGTCGGCCAGTTCTTCGTGATCCTCACCGGCGGCATCGACCTCTCGGTGGGCTCCACGATGGCCATGTCGACCGTGATCGTGGCGCTGACCCTCCAGACCGGAATGGATGCGGGCCTCTCGGTCGCGCTCACCCTCGGCAGCTGCGCGGTGGCCGGGTTCATCAACGGCATGCTGGTCGTCTGGCTCCGCATACCGCCATTCATCGCGACGCTCGCGATGATGAGTGCGATCAAGGGCTTCAGCTACATCATCCAGTCGACCAGCCTCATCCAGATCCTGAACACCTCGTTCATCGACGCCTTCTCGCGCGGCACGACCCTCGGCATCCGGAACCCCGTGCTGATCTTCCTCGTGGTGATGATCGTGGCCGCCCTGGTGGCGAAGTTCAGCACCTTCGGGCGCTCGCTCTACGCCATCGGCGGCAACCCCGAGGCGGCCCGGCTCTCCGGGCTCCCTGTGGCCCGCAACCTCCTCATCACCTACACGCTGTCGGGTCTGCTCGCCGGGCTTGCGGGGCTCATCGCCGCGGCCCAACTGCAGCAGGGCAGTTCGCTGATCGGCGTCGGCTACGAGCTGGATGCGATCGCGGCCGTCGTGGTCGGCGGTGCGTCGCTGATGGGCGGCAAGGGCGACCCGATCAGTGCCGTGATCGGCGTGTTCGTGCTCGCCACGATCATCAACATCATGAACCTGGTGGGCATCTCCTCGGAGCCGCAGCTCGTGATCAAGGGTGCCGTGATCGTGATCGCGGTCTTCCTCTCCAGCGCCGGGGGAGTGCAGCGCATCTCCGCCTTCTTCCAGAAGTTCGGCCGGCGGCGCGCGCCCGCGCTCCGCTGATCCGGTGCCCGAGATGTCCCGCGAACCGCAGAACGGTACGAGAGGTGCGCGCATGATCGACGTCGCCCGGCTCGCCGGCGTCTCGCAGCAGACGGTGTCGCGCGTGGTCAACAACCAGACCAACGTGGCCCCGGACGTGCGGGAGCGCGTGGAGCTCGCCATCGCTCGTCTCCGCTACCGCCGCAACCCGGCCGCTCGCGCGCTGGCCACCAGCCGCACCATGAACATCGGCATCGTGAGCTTCGGCCTCGCCCAGTACGGCCCCTCGGTCGCGCTCACCGGCATCGCCGACGAGGCCCGGCGCGCCGGCTACGCCACCAACCTGGTGACGCTGGCGAGTGTCGACCGAGCCAGCATGCGGGCCGCGCTCGACCACCTGCTCGCCGACTCGGTCGACGGCATCGTGGTGCTCGCGCCGATCGAGGCCGCCGTGCACGCGATCGACGGCCTGGATGCGGGGGTACCGCTCGTGGTCTTCGAGCCCGGTGGCGAGGAGGGCACCTCGAACGTGGCGACGGATGAGGTGACCGGCGCGCGCCTGGCCACCCGCCACCTGCTCGCCCTCGGTCACACGACCGTGCACCAGGTGTCGGGGCCGCCCGGCTGGCTCGGCACCGAGGCTCGGCTGGCTGGCTGGCGAGCTGAACTCGCGGCTGCCGGGGTTCCGGCTCCCGAGCCGTTCCGCGGTGACTGGACCACCGACTCGGGCTACCGTGCCGGCCTCGCCATCGCCGCCGACCCGGTCGTCACCGCCGTCTTCGTGGCCAACGACCAGATGGCGCTCGGCGTGCTCAAGGCGCTGAGCGACGAAGGCGTCGCGGTGCCCGACGTGATCAGCGTCGTGGGCTTCGACGACGTGCCCGAGTCCCGGTACTACATCCCCGCCCTCACCACCGTGCGCATCGACTTCGCCGAGGTGGGGCGGCTGGCCGTCGACCGCATCCTGGAGCTGATGGGCGGCGCCGTCGCCGACCCGATCCCCCGCATCGACCCCGAACTCGTGGTGCGCCGCAGCACCGCTGTACCCCCGCCCGCCCCTGAGAGCCGTTCCGCGCTCTCCGTTCAGAGGAGAACATCATGACCATCCGACCCTTCGGCCGCACCGACCTCCGGGTCTCGGAGATCTGCGTCGGCACGAGCGCGCTCGGCAGCTTCCCCGCTCAATACGGCTACGAGGTGTCCGACGAGGCCGCCGTCGCGACCATCGCCCGGGTCTTCGAGGGCCCGTTCACCTTCATCGACACCTCGAACGAGTACGGCGGCGGAGACAGCGAACGCCGCATCGGCCGCGCGATCGCTGCTGCGGGCGGGGTGCCCGAGGGCGTCGTGGTCGCCACGAAGGTCGACCCCCTGCCGGGCACCAGCGACTTCTCGGGCGAGCGCGTGCGGCGCTCGGTGGAGGAGAGCCGCGAGCGCCTCGGCCTCGACGTGCTGCCGCTGGTCTACCTGCACGACCCCGAGAAGATCACCTTCGAGGAGGCCACTGCGCCCGGCGGCCCGCTCGAGGCGCTGCTCGAGCTGAAGGCCGCGGGTGTGATCCGCTACCTCGGTGTGGCTGGCGGCCCGATCGATCTCGAGCTGCAGTACCTCGCGACCGACGCCTTCGACGCGGTGATCAGCCACAACCGCTACACGCTCGTGGAGCAGACCGCCGAGCCCCTGCTCGACGAGGCGACCCGCCGCGGCGTCGCCTTCGTGAACGCGGCTCCGTTCGGCGGCGGGATGCTCGTGAAGGGCCCGGATGCGGTGCCCCGCTACTGCTACGCCCCCGTCGGCGAGGCCACCCTCGACCGGGTGCGGCAGATGGAGGCCGCCTGCGCCCGCTTCGGCGTGCCGCTGGCTGCGGCCGCCCTGCAGTTCTCCACCCGCGACCCGCGGGTGACCTCGACCATCGTCGGCATGTCCGAGCCGTCGCGCATCCAGCAGACCGTCGACCTCCTGGCGCAGGAGATCCCGGCCGAGCTCTGGGACGAGCTCGAGCCGCTGGCCCGAGTGGGCCGTCACGGCATCGAACTGCAGTCGGCCTGAGCCGCGCATCCGTCTTGAGGAGGACCCCATGAAATCACGCAAGAACCCTGAGCCCGTCGACGTCGTCATCGTGGGCGCGGGCGCCGGCGGCGCGACCGCCGCAAAGGTGCTCACCGAGGCCGGCCTCCGGGTGGTCGGCCTCGAGCGCGGCCCGTGGCTGAAGCCCGAGCACGCCTCCGGCGACGAGCTGAAGTACCTCAACCGCAACTTCATCTGGCAGGACCCGAAGCTGAAGCCGCGCACCTACCGCCAGAACGAGAACGAGGAGGCCGTGATCACCAACTTCTCGGCCACCCCGCAGGTGGTCGGCGGTGGCACCACGCACTGGGGCGGCATGGTGCCGCGGATGACCGAGAGCGACTTCAAGCTGCGCTCGCTGCACGGTGACGTCGAGGGCGCGAGCCTCGTCGACTGGCCCATCAGCTACGACGAGCTCGAGCCGTACTACACCCGGGTCGAGTGGGAGTTCGGCACCTCGGGCCTCGCCGGAGCGAACCGCTGGGAGGGCCGCCGCAGCCGCGGCTACCCCACGAAGCCCTCGCCGCTCAGCCAGATCGGCCGCACCTTCGCCACCGCGATGGACAAGCTCGGGCACAGCACCTTCCCGATGCCCCAGGGCATGGTCACCGAGCCCTACCGCGGCCGGCAGCCGTTCAGCGAGAACGGGTTCTGGCAGCAGTACCCCGACCCGGGCACCGGGAAGTCCTCGGTGCTGATCAGCTTCATCCCGGATGCCGTGAACACCGGCCTCTACGACCTGCGCTCGGACTGCTACGTCAGCGAGATCCTGGTGGGCAAGGACGGCAAGGCGACCGGCGTGCGCTACACCGACGAGGACGGTGACGAGTTCGTGCAGCACGCGAAGGCGGTCATCGTCTGCGGCGGCGGTATCGAGACGCCGCGCCTCCTGCTCATGTCGAAGTCGGCGCAGTTCCCCGACGGCCTCGCCAACTCGAGCGGGCAGGTGGGGCGCAACGCCACCTTCCACCAGTACTCGTTCGCGGTGGGCCTGTTCGATCGCGAGGTGAGCGACCCGCTCTACGGCTGGGCCGGGCACTACATGAGCCTGTGCTCCTTCGACTTCTACGAGACGGACACCTCGCGCGGCCACATCCTCGGCTCATTGATCTTCCCCTCGATGATCGGGCACCCGGTGAACTGGAGCTTCCCAGGCCGCCCCACCTGGGGTCAGGCGGCGAAGGACGCCGACCGGGAGCTGTTCAACCACACGATGAAGATCGGCATCCTGCTGCACGACCTTCCGGTCGAGGCGAACCGCGTCGACCTCGACCCCACCGTCAAGGACGCCTGGGGGCTGCCGGTTGCGCGCATCACGCACACGCCGCATCCGAACGACTTCGCACAAGAGCGCTGGCAGACGGCGAAGAACGGCGAGATCCTCGAGGCGGCCGGTGCGCGGAAGGTGGTGCCGGTGAACATGGAGCGCATCACGGGCAACACCTCGCACGAGCTCGGCACCACCCGCATGGGCGACGACCCGGCGACCTCGGTCGTCGACCGCTGGTGCCGCACGCACGACGTGCCGAACCTCTACGTCTTCGACGCGAGCTTCTTCCCCACCGCGACGGGTATCAACCCGGCGCTGACCATCATGGCGAACGCCTGGCGCTGCGCCGACCGCATCCTGCAGGTCGACCGCCACGG
>BADC01000457.1 GCA_000333435.1 Corynebacterium-like bacterium B27
GCTGCGCGTTCGGGTACTGGGCGATGACCGCGTTGATCTCCTCGAGCGGCAGCGGGTAGAACTGCTCCACCCGCACCAGCGCGATGGTGTCGTCGGGGTTCTTCTGCAGCTCGCTGGCCAGGTCGTAGTAGACCTTGCCCGAGTGCAGCAGCACCTTCGTCACGGCGTTCTTGTCGGTGATGCGCGCGTCGTCGATCACCGGCTCGAAGCGGCCCGAGGTGAGCTCGTCGACCGAGCTCGTCGCTCCGCGCAGACGCAGCATGGCCTTCGGCGTGAAGACGATCAGGGGCTTCCGCGGCCGGGCGTAGGCCTGGCGCCGCAGCAGATGGAAGTACGACGCCGGAGTCGACGGCCGCGCCACGGTCATGTTGTCCTCCGCGCACAGCTGCAGGTAGCGCTCGATGCGCGCCGAGGAGTGGTCGGGCCCCTGGCCCTCGTAGCCGTGCGGCAGCAGCAGCACGAGCGACGAGCGCTGGCCCCACTTCTGCTCGGCCGACGAGATGAACTCGTCGATGATGGTCTGCGCACCGTTCGCGAAGTCGCCGAACTGCGCCTCCCAGAGCACCAGTGCGTCGGCCCGCTCCACCGAGTAGCCGTACTCGAAGCCCATCGCGGCGTACTCCGAGAGCAGCGAGTCGTAGATCCAGAACCGGGCCTGGTTGTCGGTGAGGTTCGCCAGTGGCAGCCACTCCTGACCGTTCTCCCGGTCGTGCAGCACGGCGTGGCGCTGCACGAAGGTGCCGCGACGGGCATCCTGACCCGCCAGGCGGACCGGGGTGCCCTCGACGAGCAGCGAACCGAGCGCGAGCAATTCGCCGAATGCCCAGTCGATGCTGCCCGAACGGCTCATCTCGAGCCGCTTCGCGAGCAGCTGCTGCAGCTTGGGGTGCACCGAGAAGCCCGAGGGCGGGTTGTCGAAGGCGTCGCCGATGAGGTGGATGGTCGACTCGGCCACCGAGGTGTCGAACGGCGTCTTCGCGCTGTCGTCGCGCTGCGACTCCGGGCGCTCGAGATCGGCGACGGCGTTCGTGTCGGCCGTGATCACCGGGATCGACGAGGTCTGCGCCGCGTGCGTCTCGGCGAAAGCGCGCTCCAGGCGGTCCTGGAAGTCGCGGTGGACGCCCTCGTACTCCTCCTCGGTGATGTCGCCGCGGCCGAGCAGTGCCTCGGTGTAGAGCTTGCGCACCGAGCGCTTCGCCTCGATGAGGTTGTACATCAGCGGCTGGGTCATCGACGGGTCGTCGCCCTCGTTGTGCCCGCGCCGGCGGTAGCAGATGAGGTCGATGAAGACGTCGCGGTGGAACTGCTGGCGGTACTCGAAGGCGAGCTGCGCGACGCGCACCACCGACTCCGGGTCGTCGCCGTTCACGTGGAAGATGGGCGCCTGGATGGTCTTCGCGACGTCGGTCGAGTAGACCGAGGAGCGCGACTCCGACGGGGGAGTGGTGAAGCCGACCTGGTTGTTGATGTTGATGTGGATGGTTCCGCCGGTGCGGTAGCCGCGCAACTGCGACATCTGCAGCGTCTCGACCACCACACCCTGTCCCGCGAGGGCCGCGTCGCCGTGGATGAGGATGGGCAGCGTCGAGAAGGTGCCGATGGGCTTGCGATCCTGCTTGGCACGCACGATGCCTTCGAGCACGCCGTCGGCGGCCTCGAGGTGCGAGGGGTTCGCCGCGAGGTACACCGGGATCTCGGTGCCGTCGGAGGAGGTGAAGGTGCCCTCGGTGCCGAGGTGGTACTTCACGTCGCCCGAACCCTGGACGGTGCGCGGGTCCTGGGTGCCCTCGAACTCGCGGAAGATCTGCCCGTAGGTCTTGCCGGCGATGTTGGTGAGCACGTTCAGGCGCCCGCGGTGCGCCATGCCGATGGCGACCTCGTCGAGGCCCTCCTCGGCCGCGCCCTGGATGATGCGGTCGAGCAACGCGATGGTCGACTCCCCGCCCTCGAGCGAGAAGCGCTTCTGGCCCACGTACTTGGTCTGCAGGAACGTCTCGAAGGCCTCGGCCTCGTTGAGTTTCTCGAGGATGCGCATCTGCTCGTCGTGGCCGGGCTTCGCGTAGGGGCGCTCGACCTTCTCCTGGATCCAGCGTCGCTGCGCCGGGTCCTGGATGTGCATGTACTCGATGCCGATCTTGCGGCAGTAGGAGTCGCGCAGCACGCCCAGGATGTCGCGCAGCGGGGCCTGGCGGGTGAGGCCGAACTCGCCGGTCACGAAGTCGCGGTCGAGATCCCAGAACGTCAGCCCGTGCGTGGCGATGTCGAGGTCGGGGTGGGAGCGCTGGCGGTACTCCAGCGGGTCGATGTCGGCCATCAGGTGGCCGCGCACGCGGAAGGCGTTGATCAGTTCCTGCACCCGCGCCGTTTTGTCGATGGCGCTCGCCTCGTCGACCGAGATGTCGGCGGCCCAGTGAATCGGCTCGTAGGGGATGCGGAGCTCGGCGAAGATGTTCTCGTAGAACTTGCGCTCACCGAGCAGCAGCTCGTGCACCTTCTTCAGGAACTCGCCGGAGCCGGCGCCCTGGATGACGCGGTGGTCGTAGGTGGAGGTGAGGGTGATGACCTTGCCGATGCCGAGGTCGGAGAGCACCTTGGGCGATGCGCCCTGGAACTCGGCCGGGTACTCGAGGGCGCCGGCGCCGATGATGGCGCCTTGCCCCTTCATGAGCCGCGGCACCGAGTGCACCGTGCCGATGCCCCCCGGGTTGGTGAGCGAGATCGTGGTGCCCTGGAAGTCCGTGGCGGTCAGCTTGTTGGCGCGGGCGCGCTGCACGAGGTCTTCGTAGGCCGAGAGGAACTCGTTGAAGCCCATGGTGTCGGCGCGCTTGATGCCGGGCACGAGGAGGGCGCGCGAGCCGTCGGGCTTCGGGATGTCGATGGCGATGCCGAGACCCACGTGCGCCGGTGCGACCACCGCGGGCTTGCCGTCGACCTCGTCGTAGTAGACGTTCTGGCTCGGGAACTCCTTGAGCGCCTGCACCAGGGCCCAGCCGATGAGGTGGGTGAAGGAGACCTTGCCGCCGCGAGCGCGGCGGAGGTGGTTGTTGATGACGATGCGGTTGTCGATGAGGAGCTTCGCCGGGATCGAGCGCACGCTCGTGGCCGTCGGGACCGTGAGGCTCGCATCCATGTTCGTCGCAAGCGACTTCGCCATGCCGCGCAGGGGGGTGACGGTGTCTTTCTCGGCGTCCTCCGCTGCATCCTTCGCCGCCTCCTCGGGCGTCGCGGGGCGCGTGCTCGGGGCCTCGGCGGGAATCGGCTGGGGCTTCGCCTCGATGCTCGTGGTGCGGGCGATGGGCTGCGTCAGCGGGCGCGCCTCCGCACCCGACGCCTCGGCGATCTGCTGCGACTCGGTCTTCGCCGTGGGCGGTGCGGCGGCGGCGGGCTGCGCAGCGGTGGGCTGTGCGGCGGTGGGCTGCTCGGCCTGGGCGGGAGCTGCAGGCTGGGCCGGCGGAGCGCCGGCCGCAGCGTCCGTGGCCGCGCCGCCGGCGACGTGCGAACGGTAGCTCTCGAGCACCGGCCACCACGACTTGTCGACCGAGTTCTTGTCGGCGACGTACTGCTCGTACAGCTCATCGACGAGCCACTCGTTCGCCCCGAATTCTGCCGACGTGCCGTCGTCGGTGCTCGTACCCGTCAATTGGCTAGCCAAAGCCGATCGCCCACTTCCCGTTTGCCTCGTACTGGGCACGTGCCGGTGTCTGCTGCGCTGCTTCGTTCACGCGTGGACACGTGCACGGTCAAGCCTAAACCTTTCCCGGGTGTGCTCCGCTCATCAGCTGTCGCGATACCGTTGGGGCATGGAATTCCACGCCGAGGCGGGGCGCACCGACCTGACCTATTCCGACGTCTTTCTCATCCCGTCGCGTTCGGCGGTGACGAGCCGGCTCGACGTCTCACTCGCGCCGGGCGACGGCACCGGCGCGACCATCCCGATCGTCTCGGCGAACATGAACTCGGTGACCGGGCCGCGCCTGGCCGCAACCCTCGCCCGGCGCGGCGGCCTGGGCGTGCTGCCGCAGGACATGCACCTGCAAGACCTGGCCGCCGCCATCCGCTGGGTGAAGGATCAACCGGTCGAGTACGACACGCCCTTCGACTTCCGGCCCGAGGACACGGTCGAGCAGGCGCGCACGACCGTGCCGGCGGTGGCAGGCCACGGCATCGTGCTGCACGACGCCGAGGGTGAGTACGTCGGCTGCATCCCCGCGTCGCGCCTGGCGACGGCGCTTCCGGATGCGCGGCTCGGCGACCTCGTGCACGGCGCCCTCACCGCGATCTCGGCCGATGACGTGTCCGGACCGCGTGAGGCGTTCGACGCGATGGTGGCCGCCGAGCTCGATTTCGCGCCGGTGCTGCGGCACGGCGCCGTCGTGGGCACCCTCAGCCGCACCAGCGCGTTGCGGTCGACGATCTACCAGCCGGCGGTCGACGGCGACGGGCGATTGCGGGTGGCCGCGGCCGTGGGCATCAACGGCGACGTGGTCGAGAAGGCGCGTGCCCTGGTGGCAGCGGGCGTCGACGTGCTCGTGGTCGACACCGCGCACGGGCACCAGGAGGGCATGCTCCGCGCGCTCCAGGCGCTGAAGGGCGCGGGCATCCGGGTGCCGATCGCGGCCGGCAACGTGGTGACGGCCCGGGCGGTGGCCGACCTCGTCGACGCGGGTGCCGACATCCTCAAGGTGGGCGTCGGCCCGGGCGCGATGTGCACGACCCGGATGATGACGGCGGTCGGCCGGCCACAGTTCTCGGCGGTGCTGGAGACGGCCGCCGCCGCGCGGGAGCTCGGTGCCCACGTGTGGGCCGACGGGGGAGTGCGCTACCCGCGTGACGTCGCCCTGGCACTGGCCGCGGGCGCCTCGTCGGTGATGATCGGGTCGTGGTTCGCCGGCACGCTCGAGGCGCCGGGCACCCTGAACCAGGATGCCGACGGCCGGCTGTACAAGGAGAGCTGGGGGATGGCCTCCACCAAGGCGGTGCAGGAGCGGTTCGGCCGCATCGACGCCTTCGAGCTGGCGCGCAAGACGCTGGTCGCCGAGGGCATCTTGTCCAGCCGCATCTACCTCGACCCGCTGCGGCCGTCGCTGGAGGACCTGCTCGACATGATCACCTCGGGTGTGCGCAGCTCCTTCACCTACGCGGGTGCGGCCACCCTGCCCGAGTTCCACGAGCGGGCCTTCGTGGGCATCCAGTCGGCGGCGGGATATGAAGAAGGGAAGGCGCTGCCGGTCAGCTGGTGACCCGGCCGTTCTGAAGGCTCGGCACGGTATACTCGGGACGACAATGGACGACCCTCCCTCTGCCCATCATCATCCGTCGCCGAACATGATCGAATGCGATCCACTCGACCTGCACGGCCTGCGCCTCGCGCGTGGCCGGTTCGGGGGAGGCCCCGGTGGGCTTTGAGTTGATCATGCTGGGGGTCGGCGTGCTGCTCACCATCGGCACCGGTTTCTTCGTCGCCTCCGAGTTCTCGCTGGTCAACCTCGATCGCTCCGATCTCGAAGCGCGCTCGGCCCGCGGCGAGAAGGGGTTGCAGCCGGCCATCGCCGCGCTGAAGCACACCTCCACGCATCTCTCGAGCGCACAGCTCGGAATCACACTCACCACGCTGCTCACCGGGTACACCATGGAACCGGCGATCTCCAGCCTGTTGCGCGCGCCGCTGACGGGGCTCGGCATCCCCGAGTCGGTGGTGCCCCCCATCAGTGCCACCATCGGCATCGTCATCGCCACGCTGCTGTCGATGATCATCGGCGAGCTCGTGCCGAAGAACTTCGCCCTCGCCCTGCCGCTCAAGACGGCGCGCATCGTGGTGCCGTTCCAGCTGGCCTTCACCATGGTCTTCCGCCCCGCGGTGGCGTTGCTCAACAACACGGCCAACGCGCTGCTGCGCCTCGTGGGCATCGAGCCCAAGGAGGAGCTCTCGGGCGCTCGCACGGCTGAGGAGCTGTCGTCGCTGGTGCGCCGCTCGGCCCTCCAGGGCAGCCTCGACGAAGACACCGCGACACTGCTGAACCGCACCCTGCTGTTCTCGTCGCACACGGCGTCGGATGCGATGACCCCGCGCCCGCGGATCGCGAGCGTGAAGCGCACCGACCCGGCGCAGGCGGTGCTCGACCTCGCCCGCTCCACCGGGCACTCTCGCTTCCCGGTGATCGACGACGACATCGACGACGTGGTGGGCCTCGTGCACGTCAAGCAGGCGGTCGCGATCCCCCGCGACCGTCGCGGCGAGGTGCCGGTCGCCGCCATCGTGACCGACACCGTGCGG